>JBGTEH010000535.1:0-3550 GCA_041747915.1 Ilumatobacteraceae bacterium | reverse complement strand
CTGCGGGACGACCTCGCGAGGAGCGCACGGACGGCGATGGAGGCGCAAGCCAGCGTCGACGTGGCAGCCGCGCTGGTCCGGGAGACGTTGGCGGTCCGAGCGCGCCCGGACTCCCGACGTGAGCGGGTCGCGGCGTTGGTTCGGCGTGTACACAGCCGCTGAGCGGACGTGAACCGACCGGTCCGGACGGTCCCGTCGGTTCGGTGACCCGGCCCACTACGCTGCGCGTCCATGTCGTCGGCGAGTGAACTGATCGCGCGCCGGGAGCTGCTCTGGAATCTGACCCTGCGCGAGTTGCGCGGGCGGTACAAGCGCAGCATGCTGGGATGGGGTTGGTCGCTACTCAATCCGATCGCGTTCATGCTGGTTTACACGTTCGCGTTCTCGGTCGTGCTGAGCGCGACCCCCGACCCCGGCAACCCGAGCGGCCTGAGTTCGTACGCACTGTGGTTGCTCTGCGGGCTGCTCCCGTGGGGGTTCTTCAACGTCGCCGTGAGCACCGCGATGACCGGGATCGTCGGGAACGCTGCGCTGGTCCGCAAGGTCGCGTTTCCGCGCGAGCACCTGATCGTGTCCACGATCGCAGCCGGGTTGTTCACCCTGGGGATCGAGCTGATCGTGTTGTTCCTGGCGCTGATGATCGCGGGCAACATGGTGCTCCCGTGGATTCCGCTCGTGATCGCCACGTCGTTCCTGCTCGCCCTGTTCGCGACCGGCTTCAGCCTCGCGCTCGCCGCCGCGAACGTGTACTTCCGCGACATGTCGTACCTGTGGGGCATCCTCGTGCAGGCGTGGTTCTTCTCGACGCCGATCGTCTACCCGCCCGACCTCGTGGTGAAGCGCCTCGCCGACCACCCGAACGTCTTGCGAGTGTTCAACGACCTGCCGATGGCGGTTGTGGTCCGGGTGTACCGCAACCTGCTGTACGACCTGCGGATGCCACGCCTGATCGACTACGTCCTGCTGACGATGTACGGCCTGGCGGCACTGTGCTTCGGGTGGTGGCTCTTCGACAAGCTCGAAGGCCGATTCGCCGAAGAGCTGTGACGTGTTCATCCGGTGCCTGGCACCGGATGCAACGTCAGGTGGGTTGGTGGTCGAGGTTCCAGTGGCCGCCGAGCGTGACCAGACCCTGGTCGCCCGACGTGCCCTTGAGCACGTCGAACTTCACGAAACGGCTGCGTACGTCGTACTCGCGCTGGCCCGATTCGTCGACGACCGCGCAGCTCATCTCGTACGTGCCCTCGGTGAGCGGGAGCGCATCGAGTTCGAGCGCGATCGTCCGTGATCCGTGGACCTGGTCGATCAGCGCGTCGCGCATTCGCGTGCTCACCTCGGTCACGAGCGTGGCGTTCTGGTCGTAGATCGAGATCACGACCTCGGGCCCGATGATCGGTTCGGCCGCGGTGAGGACGAGCGCGATCGCATGCGGTGCGCCGGACTGCGCCCACTGCACGGGTTGGCCGTCGGCGCCGAGGATCTCGACCGACGCGATCTGGACCTCACCGGTGCCCCAGCGCAGGCTGTCCTGGTACTCGACCGACCGGCCGGCATGAGCGGTGAGCATGTACGCCTCGGCGATGTCCTGCGGATCACCGATCATGCGCAGATTGCCGTGGTCGATCCAGGCGGCGCGTTTACACATCCGGACGATGTCGTCCATCGCATGGGTGACGAGCACGATCGTCTTACCGCGATCTCGGAAATCGGCGATCTTGTCGCCGCTCTTGGCCTGGAAGTCGGCGTCACCGACTGCCAGAACCTCGTCGATGATCAGTACATCGGGGTCGACGTTGACGGCCACGGCGAAGCCGAGGCGTACGAACATGCCCGATGAGTAGTTCTTGACCGGGGTGTCGATGAACTGCTCGAGGCCCGAGAATTCGACGATTTCGTCGAATCGTTCCTGGATCTGTCGGCGCGAGACCCCGAGGATCGCGGCATTCAGATAGACGTTCTCCCGGCCGCTCAGCTCGGGGTGGAAGCCGGCACCCAGTTCGAGCAGCGCTGAGATCGACCCGTTGACGGACACCGATCCCTCGTCGGGTTCGAGGATCTTCGTCAGGCACTTGAGCAGTGTCGATTTGCCGCTGCCATTGTGACCGACGACGCCGAACGTCTCGCCCTGGTACACGTCGAAGCTCACGTGGCGGAGCGCCCAGAACTCCTCGTGGGTGCTGCGCTTAAAGTTGAGCAGCGACTGCTTGAGCGACTGGTTGCGCTCGTGGAAGAGGCGGAACCGCTTGGAGAGGTGCGAGACGCGCACGACGGGCTCGCGCCCGGCCGGAGTGGCGGACATCACCCAGAGGGTAGCCGCTCCCTCGCCGAAGTCAGCTGGGGCCCGTTTCAGCCGTTGACGCCGCAGCCGGCGACCTCGGCACCGCGCGGCGCGTCGCGCCCGCCGGGCTGGTCACTGGGGTCGGTCGACCAGAACATGGCGACAGCCAGACCAGTGGTGAACGCAGCGTGGGCGATCAACAGGACGAGCGGTTCGATCGGGGAATGCACCGTCGCCCATCGCCAGGGGAGCAGCGTGCCGTCGACCCCGACACCCCACCGTCGCGCCGCCGCCCAGATGGCGACGTTGAGCACGATCAGCGCCACGACACCGGCCATCGATCCGAGACGTCGCGCCATCACGGATCGGACACCGATCGTAGTCAACGAGATCGGGATCCCGACCAGCAACGGGAGCGAGTAGCGGCCCTGCCAGTAGCGGGCGCTCGTGTTTCCCTGGTACAGCTCGAACACCCAGGAGGTCACGACCGCCAGGCCGAGGATCGTGCCGGCGACGACGAGCGCACGCGGGCCGCCGGTGGCCGCACCAGCGGCGAGGAGGACGACGGCGATCACGGTGGCCATCACCGCGGCGAGCGGAATCGTGGTGTCGAGCCAGCCGAGTACCCCGATCGCCTCTTCGAGGTTGGCGTCGGTCTGGCCGAGCACGGCACGGATCAGCGGTCCGTCCCAACCACCCGGTCGGGACCAGACGAGAGTGAGGGTCGTGAATGTCGCGAGCACCACGGCGGCACCGACGAGCGCGGCTCGGCGCCGCATCGTGTCGCCGTAGCGGAGCCAGACGCGCCGGGCGACGATCGCCGCCACGATGATCAGGGGGCTGAGCACGACCATCTGGGTCACCCGGCGACCACTGGTCGCGGCCCACACCAGTGTGACGAACGTCGAGATGCCCACGGCGAGCTGGGGGCCGACGCCGAGGCGACGCCACCACAGGATCGGATCACGGTCGGTCGCGGCGAGCGCGACCACCAGGATGAAGCACGCCCAGATCAGACCGTCACGTCGTGGCAGGGCGAGCGCGACCCAGCCTGTGGCCGCGAGCCAGGAGATCGGGGTCGTGGCGGCCCGGCTGCCCGGGGTCAGCAGCGCGGTCCACAGCGCGAGCGCGCCGGCGATGCCGAACGCCGACGGGTTCACCGTCGTCATCGTCGACCATGCCATCGGTGTCAGCGCCACGATGATGCCGGCGACGGCCGGGGAGGTCGATCGAGCCCGGATCGACGCGGCGATCAGCGTGACGCCGATCGCC
>JBGTEH010000534.1:0-2674 GCA_041747915.1 Ilumatobacteraceae bacterium | reverse complement strand
CCTCGATGCCCGTCGTCGCTGGGTTGTTGTCAGCGGTGTCGCTCGGCGCCGTGATGGTGTGGAACGTGTTGACCCTGGCGCTGCGCCAACGACTGATCCCCAACGAGATGCTCGGCCGCGTCGGCGCCAGCTATCGCTTCTTGGTGTTCCTGGGGATGCCGGTCGGAGCGCTGATCGGTGGCGTCCTGGCCTACAGCTACGGCGTGCGCTCGGCGATCTTCGTCAGCGGCAGCATTCTGATGTTCCTCGGCCTGGTGATCCCCGTCTTGCTCAAGGGCATCGAAGAAGCGGAGAGCAACAGCCTTTCAGAGGTGTGAGCGAATCGCAGCGAGCAGATCGTCGTAGGTGTCGAGCGCCTGGAACTGCGGGAATTCGGTGACGACGTTCGGTGGGGCGTGGAACAGATAGCCGTGGTCCGCTGCCTCGAGCATGGCGGTGTCGTTGTAGCTGTCGCCGGCCGCGATCACGGTGTAGTTCAGCGACTGGAGAGCCTCGACCGAGTGCTGCTTCTGATTCGGTTGGCGCAGCCGGTAGTCGACGATCCGGTCGTGGTCGACCACCAAGCGGTGGCAGAACACGGTCGGGAGGCCGAGTTGGCGCATCAACGGTTTGGCGAACTGCTCGAAGGTGTCCGACAGCAGGATCACCTGGGTTTCGTCGCGGACCTCGTCGAGAAAATCCCGGGCACCGTCGAGCGGGTTGAGTCCGGCGATCACGTCCTCGATGAGCGACATCGTGAGTCCGTGCTCGTCGAGCAGGTCGAGGCGGTAGCGCATGAGCACGTCGTAGTCGGGTTCGTCGCGCGTCGTGCGTCGCAGCCCATCGACCCCGCTGCGTTCGGCGACGGCGATCCAGATCTCCGGCACGAGCACACCTTCGACGTCGAGCGTCACGATCGTCTGGCGCGGTTGCGTCACCCAGCCAGTCTCGCCGGTGCACCCCCACTCCACGAAAATTTCGGCCGGTGCGCCGCCGGCCGCGACGAGACGGGCTCGATGAACTCAGTCGCCGACGTGGGTGATTCGAGGCGTCGGCCGATTCGGGGCAGGGCACTCCTGAGTGGCCCAGCCGAGGTAGATCATGCCGACGAGTCGATCGCCGGGTTCGAATTCGCACAGTTCGATCACCGCTGGCGCCTCGGTGAGCGCCGGTGTCGACCAGAAGCTGGCGAGTCCGAGGGCGGTGGCCCCGAGCAGCATGTTCTGAATCCCCGCAGCGACGGCATCACGGTTCTCGACATCGAGCATCTCGTTGTCGTTCGGCGCGCATCCCACCACCAGAGTCGCAGGGGTCCGCAGGTACTTGGTGGCAGTCTTGAGGCGCTTGGCGTCGTCACCGAAGTCGGCGCGGGCCATCTCGGTCGCCATGGTCTCGCCGAGCGTCGCTCGACCAGCACCGGTGAACACGGCGAACCGCCACGGCCAGGTCTTCTTGTGGTTCGGCGCCCACGTTGCGAGCGCACACAGTTCTGCGACGAGATCCAACGCGACCTCCCGGGTCGGATCGATGAGCATCGACGTGCGGCGCGAACGAGCAAGAGCCGCGAACTCGTCGAAGTCCGTGCGGTCGAGTTCCATCGCCTTCAGGATGTCACGCGGTCGCCCAGATCAGCACCTCGGCGCCATCGGGCCCTGCAGTGAGGTTCGGCGAGCCGGCGCCCGTGAGGCGCGCTGCGTCGCCGGCCGACAACACTGTGGCGCCGCCGAGGGCGCCGTCGAGCGTGACCGAACCCGTCGGTACGAAGACATGCGCATGGCGATCATCCGGGACGACGACCTGTTCGCCGGGGCCGAGTCGGCCACCCCAGAGAACGGCACCGCGCTGGCGGATCGAGATCGCCGCTTCGTGTCCCTTGCCGGACGCGATCGGCACGAGGCCGCCGCGATCGAGTTCGGCGTTGATGTCGAGTTGCTCGTAGCCGGGATCGACCGATTCGGTGTCCGGTGGTACCCACATCTGGACGAAGTGGACATCGTCGGTGCCCGAGTTGTTCATCTCCGAGTGCCAGATCCCGGTGCCAGCGGACATGCGCTGCGCGAGGCCCGGATAGAGCACGCCGCGGTTGCGTTCGGAGTCCTTGTGCTCGAGTTCGCCCGAGAGTACCCAGGTGACGATCTCCATGTCGCGGTGCGGGTGCGTGTCGAATCCCGAACCCCCGTGCACGATGTCGTCGTTGTTGACGAGGAGGAGGCCATGGCCCGTGTTGGCCGGGTCGTAGTGGCGGCCGAAGCTGAACGAGTGCTTGGAGTCGAGCCAGCCGATGTTCGTTGCCGGACGATCCGACGCTCTCCGCACGTCGATCGTGGTGGTGGCCGTGTTCGCAGGGTCCTTCGCAGAATTCGTGGTCATACCGATGGAACACTTGCGGACGCAACCATATTCCGCACGGGCGGGCGGTGCACGCAGCGGGGACGCGCTAGAACAACGATCCGTGCCGGCGACCACGCGACCGATCGGAGCTGTCGTCGTGGCGGCGGTACTCTTCGGAACCGCAGGCACCGCGCAGTCGCTCGGTCCGGACTCGGCCACGCCCCTGGGCGTGGGGGCATCGCGCATCGTCGTGGGAACGCTCGTGCTCTGGCTCGCCATCGTGATCGCCGGCCCGTCGAAGGCCGTCGTCGGATCGGCGGTGCGGGCGAACTGGCGGCTGATGCTCGTCGGCGGGATCGGGGTG
>JBGTEH010000533.1:0-9580 GCA_041747915.1 Ilumatobacteraceae bacterium | reverse complement strand
GCCTGGCGCTGCGAGCGACAGGGCGACGAACTTCATTTCCCAGAACAGCAGACCGAGGTGCGTGATGATGATGGTCGATCCGAGGGCCGGAAATGAAATCCACGACGTGTCCTTGACCACCCAGACCGCGACGAAGATCAGGCCGAGGCGGATCAGGTAGCCGAACAGCACGGCGCCCATCATCAGCCCGAGCGAGATCCGAGCAGTGACGGCGATGAGCGCAGCGGCGACAGCGAAGTTGGTGAGCACGATGGCGATGCCGTAGGCGCTCGACAGCGCGCCGTCGGCGCCCCAGATCACGGCGCAGACCGCAATCAGCGCTGGGGCGACGATCAAGCCACGCTTGATCATGTCCTTGGAGACTGCGACTTCCGGTGCGGGACCGTCGAGTCGTGTAGCAAAGGCGTCGGTGGCCGGCGTGGTCATCGTCACGCGGCTTTCCGCTTCGACTTCACCGATGCGTTGCGCTCGGCTTCGAGTTCGTCCATCCGGTCGTCGTATCGGTACTTGAGCTTCGCAAACAGCCCGACGGCTCCGACGACGGTCATCACGATCATGAAGATCGGTGTCGTTCCGAGGATCCGGTCGAGCACGAAGCCGAGGCCGAGGAACAACGCGATGATCACGGCGGCCTCGATGCCGAGGCCGACGGAGTCCTCGGTGTTGACGCGTTGTTGTTGCTTCGGGAGGAGCTTCATTGATCCAGGTGCTTCAGGCTGATCGATCGGCGGACTGCGTGATCGTGTCGCTTGTGAACGCGAGCACAACCTAGTGGTCCGTGACCGCCGACGGCAACTCCGACGACGCAGTTTGCTCGGCTGCAGGCACATCGTGAGCGCGCACCGCGTCTGCGGACACGGCGTCCTCGGGCGACTCGCCGGAGGGCACCTCGTCTGCGGTCACCGGGTCGAGCACGGTCGCGGCATTGGCTCGCCGGCGCGCTCTCACGCTGGGATGCAGCACGGTGTACAGCACGATTGCGGCGGCGATCACACCGAAGGGCAGGTACGCCGGATTGCGCCCCGTGAGTGTCGGGTAGAGCACGAATGCCGAGAGCAACGCGGTCCAACCCCACAGAATCACGACGCTGCGACGGTGTCCGTGGCCGAGGTTCATCAATCGGTGATGGAGGTGGCCCTTGTCGGCAACGGCGAACGACTTGCGACTCGAGACGCGCCGCACGAACGCGAACGCCATGTCGAAGATCGGCACACCGAGGATCAACAGAGGAATCGCCAGGGGGGCGAGGAAGAAGTACGTCTGGCCGATGAACTCCTGACTGAAGGAGTCCGCGCGTCCACCCACCACGCTGGTCGACACTGCGAGCAGAAGTCCGAGGAACAACGCGCCACCGTCGCCCATGATGATGCGCGCCGGATTGAAGTTGTGCGGCAGGAATCCGACGCACACGCCCACCGCGATGATGGCCAGCAGCGGCCCGATGTTGCGCACGTCGATCAGTTCGCTGTCGGTGAGTTCCTGGCTGTAGAGGAAGAAGGCGAACGCCGCGATCGCGACGATGCCGGCGGCGAGACCGTCGAGGCCGTCGATCAGGTTGATCGCCTGGGTCATGCCGACGAGCCACAGCACCGTGACCAGCGGCGCGAGATCGGCGAGCACGATCGGTCCGTCGTAGAAGGGCAGCCGGAACGAGTACATCACCACGCCGAACTGCACGAGCACGAGTCCCGCCAGCACCGTCCCGGCGACCTTCGCCGGCGCCGACACCTCCCGGATGTCATCGACGAACCCCACGGTGAAGATGATGGTGGCGGCGATCATGACGCCGAGCGGTTCGGAGTTGTTCTCGAACAGCACGTCGAAGACATCGAGCAGCCACGCGGTCGACATCGCAGCGAGGAAGCCGACGAACATGGCGAGTCCGCCGATGTCCGGCAAGGGTGTCTTGTGGACCGTGCGATCGTTCGGCAGATACACCCAACCACGTCGTCGGGCCAACAGGGCCACCAGCGGCGTGGTGACGAACGTGAAGATTGCGGCGACGGCTCCCACCAACAGGAACGAACCGAAGTCGGGCACGGTCGGTCAGTCTACGAGGCCGGGTATGCCGGGAATCGCGAGCAGAGTTCCGCTACGTCCTTGCGGACCAATTCGAGCGCGGCCGGGTCGTTGCGGTTGCGGAGCGCGGTGGCGATGAACCCGGCGATGACCGCCATCTCCCGCTCGGCCATGCCCTGCGTGGTCACCGACGGCGTGCCGATGCGCACGCCGCTGGTCACGAACGGGCTGCGGGGATCATTCGGGATCGTGTTCTTGTTGAGGGTGATTCCCGCCTCGTCGAGCTTTGCCTGCGCCTCTTTGCCCGTCAGCTCGCCGTCGAACGGAGTGAGGTCGACCACCATCAGGTGGTTGTCGGTTCCTCCCGACACGAGACGGAATCCTTCGAGCACGAGCGCCTCGGCGAGCGCAGACGCGTTCGTCACGACCTGGTGGGCGTAGACGGTGAACGACGGGTCCATCGCTTCGCGGAACGCGACGGCCTTGCCGGCGATGACGTGCTCGAGCGGGCCGCCCTGCCAGCCGGGGAACACCGCTTTGTCGATCGCCGCGGCATGTTCCTGCTTGCTCAGGATGCAGCCGCCACGAGGCCCGCGCAGCGTCTTGTGGGTCGTGAATGTCACGACGTCGGCGAAAGGAACCGGGTTGGGGTGCGCACCGCCGGCGACGAGGCCGGCGAGATGGGCAATGTCGAACAACAGCAGCGCCCCGACTTCGTCAGCGATCGCGCGGAACGGTTCGGGATCGAGCCGGCGCGGATACGCCGTTGTCCCGGCGACGATCATCTTGGGCCGATGCTCGAGTGCGAGCGAACGCACCTCGTCGAGATCGATGCGGTCCTCGGCGCCCGTGCCGTACGACACGAAGTTGTACAGCAGGCCACTGGCATTGACAGGCGAGCCGTGAGTGAGGTGTCCACCGTGATCGAGGCTCAAGCCGAGCACCGTGTCGCCCGGCTTCAGGAGCGCCTGGTACACGCACAGGTTGGCGTTGGCGCCCGAGTGCGGCTGCACGTTTGCGTGGTCGGCTCCGAAGAGTTGCTTCACGCGATCGATCGCCAACTGCTCGATGCTGTCGACGATCGCGTTGCCGCCGTAGTAGCGCTTGCCCGGGGACCCCTCGGAGTACTTGTTGGTGAGCACCGAGCCGACCGCTGCCATCACTGCAGGTGACGTGAAGTTCTCGCTGGCGATCAACTGGATGCCGGTGGTCTGGCGTTCGACCTCGAGTGCGATGAGGTCGACGACCTCGCAGTCGGGATCGGTGTCGGAGGGAAAGGGCATGGAAACCTCGGGTCGGTGGTCGTTGGGGTCGGTGGGTGGGGTGGTGGCGGGGGTGTCAGGAGTCCGCCGTCAGAAGGCGTCTTCGAGGTCGGAAATCTGGGCGACACGTCGGGCGTGGCGGCCACCCTCGAAGGCGGTGGTCAGGAAGGTCTCGACGATCTCCTCCGCGAGACCTTCGCCGACGACGCGTGCGCCGATCGAGAGCACGTTTGCGTCGTTGTGTGCGCGCGCCATGCGGGCCGTGTAGAGGCAGTTGCACAGCGCGGCGCGCACGCCGCGCACCTTGTTGGCCGCGAGTTGCTCACCCTGGCCGCTACCGCCGAGCACGATGCCGAGATCAGCGTCTCCGTCACGCACCGTGCGTCCGACGCCTGCACAGATCTCGGGATAGTCGACCGCGTCGGTCGAATGTGTGCCCTGGTCGTCGACCTCGTAGCCCCGGCCGAGCAGCATCGTGACGAGGTGCGCTTTGAGGTCGAATCCGGCATGGTCGGAGCCGATGGCGATCCGTCGCACCGCACGCTCGTCGCCGTCCATGTCGACCGAGTGTACGCCCCGGCCCCTCCCCGTTCGTGGTGCACTTCGGGTGGGACGGGCCACACAATTCGCGCTACAAACCGGGTGCGGCGCCCGCCTCTCCCTTTGCGGTGCACTTCGGGTGGGACGGGTCACACAATTCGCGCCACGAACCGGGTGCCGGGGGTGACTGGGAGGCTGCGACACCGGCGGACCGGGGGTGCGTGTCTATCGTGCGGGCGGTGAGCCCCCGACCGAATCCCCGTCCCGACCCGCGCTCGCCCGTGATCATCGGCGTTGGCCAGTTCGTCAACCGGTCCGACTCGCTCGACGACGCACTCGAACCCGTTGCCTTGATGGAGCGCGCCGTGCTGGCCGCCGCCGCTGACGCCGGCCTCGACGGGCCTCCGGCCGCCGATGCAGTGCGCGTCGTGGGACAACTCTCGTGGCGCTACGGCAACACGCCTCGATTTCTCGCCGAGCGTCTCGGGCTCACACCGCGGCACCTCGATTACACCACGATGGGCGGCAACAGTCCCCAGTCGCTGGTCAACGCAACCGCGGTCGACATCCAGGCCGGCGACCTCGACCTTGCCATCCTCGCCGGCGGCGAGGCCACGAGAACCCGCCACCGAGCCCGCAAGGCGGGCGTCGAGATCGACTGGCCGAAGGCCGAACCAGGCGACGAACCGCGGATCGTCGGCGAGGACCTGCAGATGAATCTCGAGGCCGAGACCGAGCGCGGAATCTGGATGCCCGTCCAGATCTATCCGATGTTCGAGACTGCGATCAGAGCGGCGGCAGGTCGATCGGTCGACGAGCACCAAGCGCACCTCGGCCGCTTGTACTCCGGACTCAGCGAGGTCGCCGCCCGCAACCCGAACGCGTGGATCCGCGACGCCAAGACGCCCGAGGAGATCACCACGGTCACCGAGCACAACCGGATGATCGGGCTCCCGTACCCCAAGCTGCTGAACTCCAACAACCAGGTCGACATGAGCGCCGCAGTGATCATGTGCTCGGTCGACGCGGCACGACGACTCGGCGTGGCCGAGGACCGCTGGGTGTTCGCCCATTCCGGTACCGATTGCCACGAGCACAGCTTCGTCTCGCACCGCGACACGTTCGCCCGCACCCCCGCCATCGAGATCGGCGGTCGGCTGGCCCTCGAACTCGCCGGCATCGGCATCGACGACGTCTCGATCATCGACCTGTACTCGTGCTTCCCCGCAGCGGTCCAACTCGGCGCGCAGTCGCTCGGCATCGACCTCGAACGGCAGTGGTCACGCACCGGCGGCATGACGTTCGCCGGCGGGCCCTGGAACAACTACGTCATGCACGCAATCGCCACGGTCGTCACGGAGTTGCGCGAGCGTCCCGGCGAGTTCGGCCTCGTGTGGGCGAACGGCGGCTACGCCACCAAGCATGCGTTCGGTGTGTACTCCACAACGCCGACGGCCGCGTTCTGTCACGACAAGCCGCAGGCCGCCATCGATGAGCTGCCGCGCCGCGACCTCGCACTGCCCGCCGAGGCCGCCGGCGCGGCGACGATCGAGGCCTACACCGTGATGTTCGCCCGCGACGGTTCGCCCGAGCAGGCAATCGCCGCGTGTCTGTTGGCCGATGGCCGTCGCGCTTGGGGCATGTCGACGGATGTCGCCGCAACCATGTGCGCGGGCGAGTGGGTCGGAGCCGAGGTCACCCTCTCGACCGAGGGCCTGCTGCAACTCGATTGACCGGCGCCGGCGCGCCGACCGGCCGCGGGTCAGAGCTGTTCGACGAAGCCCTCGATGTCGTCGATGACGACCAGGATGATCCGATCGATTCCGGCTCGATCCATCTCGCGTCGGGTCGGGTGATCGCCGTCGAGCAGGTCGGGTGACCAATGCGTCCATGCGGTCGTGACGAACGGGCGACCGCCCGCCGCGTCCGTTGCCGCGTGGAGCAGTTCCTCACGGCGTGGATGATTCCACGCAACGTTGACGCCCTCGGCGCGGGCACCCGCGATCGTACTCAGCGCGATGCTGTTGACCCCGACGATGCGCGGCGGAGCAGGCGTCGGCCGTGCAAACGTCGCAAATGATTCCGACCGGTCGGGATGCCACATCGCGTCGGTCAGATCGAGAAGCTGTACGACGCGCCCGTGCCGAACGTCGAGGCGGTCGTCGAGGCGAGCGCCGACGGCGCGTTGCTCAGCGGCCCACGGGCTGTTCGGCGACGTTCCGGCGCCCACTCCGAACAGGAACCGGCGACCGGAAATCGCACTCACCGACGCAGCCGCGACGGCAAGCGTTCCGACCTCCCGATTCCACGCGTTGGCGACCAACACCCCCAGCTCGACCGTCGAGGTCGCCTCGGCGAGTGCGCCGAGCCAGGTGAAGCACTCGAGACTGTGCTCGCCACCGAGCGACACTCCGGCGAGGTGATCGAAGACCCAGATCGCGTCGAAACCAGCCTGTTCCGCTCGGATCGAGGCCGCTCGCAGCGTCGGCCAGTCGGTGTGCGACGAAGAGAGCTGAACGTCGACGGCGACCATTCGCGCAGCCTATGGGCGGTGTGGGAGATGGCACTCGACACCAAGAGCGCTCAGCGAGACGTCAGGTGTCGAGGACGAGCCGGACCGTCACGTTGTCTCCCAACGAGAGTTGTTCCGCTCGCCGCACCGCGTCCTTGACCGGCACGAGGTAGAGCTCGCCCTTCGGAAACAGCGACGTCGTGAAGTCGGTCGACCCGATGCGGGCCTTCACCGGAATCGCTCCCCAGCCGTAGGTGACCAACGACGCCACCGCTTCGATCGCGGCGCTGGGCTCGTCGGGCACGGTCACGAAGTGGAACGGCGACGGGCCTCGCCAGTGAATGATCTCGCCGCTGAACTCGAGCTCCACTGTGGGATCCTAGAAGCCGGGCTGGACGACCGTGGTGTCCGCCCCACCAGCCGTTCGCAACGACAGGAACTCATCGATCTTCAGGATCTTCGGCGGCCGTTTGGTGGCCGCCGGAAGCTGCTCGAACGCCTCGTCGGCGGTCACGATCGTCGGGTCGACCAGATCCACGATGTCTCCGTCGATCTCGATCGCGGCAGCGCCGGCGGAGAGCACGTTCTGTACCCAATCGGAGCGCGAGCCGTAGACCAACGCAACGATGAACCCGCCGTCGACCGGGTGCGCCTCGAGCGGCGTGCGATAGGGCCGGCCCGACGAACGACCGACATGGCGAATCACCTGCCACTTGCCGTTGCGCACCGCGAGCGGGTTGAAGACCCGCTTGTTGACATGACCCCACCACAGCGGCATCGGCATCGCCCACCTCCAGTTCGTCGAGGGACCACGGTAGTCGCACCCGTCTCGACCATCGGTCGACGCGATGGCGTCGCGTCAGTCGCCGACGATGTCGTTGCCGGCGAGGACGCCTTGGTCGGGGCAGTTCGATGCGATGTAGGCGAGCGTGTCCGGAGCAGTCGCGTCGGTGATCGGGTTCGGGTCAGCGTTGATCGGCGCCACGCTGGCCGAGAATGACGCCAGCGCGTCATCGAGAGTCGATGCGAGGGCGGGCGACACGAAGACGACGAGATCAGGGTTCTGTGGTTGCGACAGGGCGACGAGCCAGCGCTCGCCGAGTTCGTCGATCTCGTCGGTGGTCAAGCCGGGCACAGGCTCGTCGCGGACCGTCGCGGCGTTCGTCGTGTCGACGACCGCCGGATTGGACGACGCGGTGATCGACGTGCTCGAAGGCTCCGCCAGCATCGCGTCGTCGGCCGCCGCGTCGGACGACGGGATCGATGACGTCGTCGACTGCTCCGGCCAGCTACACCCGATCGACGACAACACGAGGACGACACCGCCGACGGCGGACGTGGTGCGGGCGAGCATCATGAGCACTGTGTTGCCACACGAGTGGCAAGCTCAGCGTCATGTCCATCGATGCCGAACCCCGCATCCTGCTCGACTGCGATCCGGGCCACGACGACGCAATGGCCCTCGTTGCCGCGGCGCGCTATGCCGACCTGGTGGGAGTGACGACCGTCGCGGGGAACGCTCCGCTCGAGCGCACGACCCACAACGCCAGGGTGATGCGCGACCTGCTGGGCATCGACGTGCCCGTGCACTCAGGGAGCCCTCGACCACTGATCGCGCAACCCAGCTTCGGTGCGTTCGTCCACGGTGAGAGCGGACTCGACGGCGCCGACCTCCCACCCCCGACGACACCGCTCGACGGTACCGACGCGGTGGCGTTCATCGTCGACAGGTGCCGCGCCGTCGACAATCTCTGGCTGGTGGCGGTCGGTCCGCTGACCAACATCGCGCTCGCCCTCCGTGCGGCGCCCGACATCGCCTCGCGCGTCGTCGGCATCTCGGTGATGGGCGGCGGAACGTTCGGCAATCGAACGGCGATGGGAGAGTTCAACATCTGGGCTGACCCCGAGGCCGCCGCCGTGGTGTTCGGCTACGGCGGCCGACTGGTGATGGCCGGCCTCGACGTGACCCACCAGTTCCAGACGACGCCCGAACGCATCGCGCGCATCGCAGCGCTCCCCGGCACCCTCGCCGAGGTGTTCGCCGACCTCCTCGACTTCTTCAGCGCGAACTACCTGTCGCGGCATGATCCCGGATCACTGCACGGTGCTGCAGTTCACGACCCGCTCGCAGTGCTGGCCGTGACTCACCCGCATCTGTTCGACCGAATCGATCGCCATGTCGCGATCGAGACCCGTGGCGAGTTGACGCGCGGGATGACGGTCATCGACGAACGCCGCATCCTCGAGCGTGAGCCTGCCAACTGCGAAGTTCTCACGAGTGTCGACGCCGCCGCAGGGTTCGATCTCCTCGTCGACGCCGTTGCGTACTTCTCCCACTGAACAGGATCAAGCTCGCCTCGCACTGGGTTGCGGAACCCGACGACGCGCCCATTCCGGTCGAGAAATGTGTCGTACACATGTTGCATTGACTGTACTTCGATGGTACGTTAGTTCTACCGACTCCCCTCCCCACCCAGCCAACAGCGCCGAAGGGAGGAACACCATGAACACCCCGAACGGATCACCAACCGACGGCACAGGCGGTGCCGACGAGTTCGATCTCGACGAGGAACTGGACGTGATCGCCGGGCACCTCAACGCGATGCACGCCCGCCTGGTCGACATCACCGTGAAGATGATCGCCAACCCACACGATTGGCGCGGTATCGGTGTGCACACCCCTGAGTTGTTCCTCGCCTGGCGTACCGGTCTGTCCGCCGCCCGCGCCCGCCAGATCGTCACCATCGCCAACCATGCCCACGAACTCCCGGAGTGCATGAACGCGTTCCGGCGCGGTGAACTCGCCGTCGATCAGATGGCCGCCATCGCGAAACGGGCACCGTGGTGGATCGACCGTGAGATCTGCGACCTCGGGCGCATGCTCACCGTCAACCAACTCAACCGCACCCTCGCCACCTACCCCTTCCCCCACCACCCACACCCCGACACACCCGCCGCCGAGCCGCCCGTCGAGACAGACCCAGCCGACACCGACGCCCCGTCCCGTGCGGGTGACGATGCGACCCAGCCCTCGGCGGATGATGCGAATGCGTGTGAGCCCGCACCGAGGGACCGGATGTGGTTCGGGACCGGCGACGACGGACGATTCCGTCTCTTCGTCGAGACCGACGCACTCACCGGCATGACCATCGACACCGCCCTACGAGAAGCGTGCGATCAACTGTTCCACGACGGCCACCCCGACGTCGAATGGGTCGACGCGATGCGGGAAGTGTGCGAACACTCA
>JBGTEH010000532.1:0-1636 GCA_041747915.1 Ilumatobacteraceae bacterium | reverse complement strand
CGCCAACTCCAGCGTGATGTCTGGGGCGAATCCCGACACGGTCTGGCAGGCTGTCGCCGTGGACACGCCGTCGTACGAAGAGCTCTTCGAGAACAACCGACGCTGGGTCGAATCCGAACTCGCAATCGACCCCGATCACTTCGAGCGCCTCGCCGCCGGACAGTCGCCCGCCTATCTCTTCATCGGGTGCTCCGACAGCCGAATCAATGCCAACGAGATGGTCGGTCTGCGCAGCGGAGAGATGTTCATCCATCGCAACATCGCCAACCTCGTGGTGCACACCGACATGAACCTGATGTCGGTGCTGCAATTCGCCGTCGAGGTACTCGAGGTCGATCACGTGATCGTGTGTGGACACTACGGCTGCGGAGGCGTGGCCGCGGCGGTCGACGGCACGTACCACGGGCTCATCGACAAGTGGCTGCGCACGATCAAGGACGTGTATCGCATCTACCACGTCGAACTCGACGCGATCGGCGATCCGGTGATTCGTCACCAACGCCTGGTGGAGCTGAACGTGCGTGAGCAGGTGTACCGGCTGTGTTCGACCTCGTTCGTGCAGCGTCGATGGGGTCGGGAGATGGGTGGCCATGTGCACGGCTGGGCGTACGACCTGCGCCGCGGACTGCTGAAGGACCTCGAGATCGACCCCGCCGACGAGCCCGCCCGCTCCATCTACGAACTCGACGGCCTGTAACGCTGGTGTCTGACGCCACCGTTACATCCCGGGTCTGAGTCAGCAGGGTTGGGGTGCAAGACTCAGGCGATGACACCGCTCGGAGTTCATCACGTGTCGATCAACGTAAGCGACGCGGCGCAGGCGATCGAGTTCTACACCGACGTGCTCGGACTCACGGTTCGCAGCGATCGACCCGAGTTCGCCTTCGGAGGGGCGTGGCTCGACGTCGGCGGACAGCAGATCCACCTGATCGAGGGTGACGTGCCGGCCAGGTGCGGACAGCACTTCGCGATCTATGTCGCAGATCTCGATGTTGCCGTCGCCGAGTTGCGCGAGCGAGGCAACGACGTGCGCGATCCCAAGGGTGTCGGGTCGGGCCGCCAAACGTTCGTGTTCGATCCGTCGGGCAACATGATCGAACTCCACGAACCCGCATCGTGAACGCCGACACCATCCCCGTCGTCACCACCCCTCGCGGTGGATACGGCGACACGTTCCCCGAGCCGGTGCTCTCGATGTGTAGCGAGGCCATCGTCGACGCAGCGCCCGACATGCGCGGCCTGTGGAAGGTCGTGACGGCCGTCGTCAACGGCGTCGACGTTCCCGGTCATCGGATCGTCGGAGCCGTGCACCGAATCGAACAGTGCAGCGACCGTGTCACGATCACCGCGGGCGGGATCATCCACGACATGCGGTGCGACGGCACCGAGGCGAACGGCGTCAACGACGTGGCCGAGTTCGACAAGACCACGCCGATCAAGGTGGTGGCCACGTTCGAGGACGGCGTGCACGTGTTGCGGCCCGTCGGCATTCCGATCGAGGTGAAGCGCTGGCGCGACGGCGACGACCTCATGTGGCAATACGTCGGAGTCACGTGCCGCCTCACCCGATTGGGGCCGCCCGAGATGTCGCCGCCGGCCGCACCCGACCAGAGCAATGCCTGAGAGGATCCCGAGG
>JBGTEH010000531.1:0-1696 GCA_041747915.1 Ilumatobacteraceae bacterium | reverse complement strand
ACCTGGCAGGATGGCAGGACGTACACTCCAGCGCTCGCTCGTCTGAAACGAATCCACTCATGAACCAGAACCAATGGAGGATCAGCTGATGGTCGGCGGTCCGCAAAACTATCTCGCAGTGATCAAGGTCGTCGGTGTCGGCGGCGGTGGTGTCAATGCCGTCAACCGGATGATCGACGCCGGACTCAAGGGCGTCGAATTCATCGCCGTCAACACCGATGCGCAGGCGCTACTGATGAGCGACGCCGATGTGAAGCTCGACATCGGTCGCGACCTCACCCGGGGCCTCGGCGCTGGCAGCGACCCCGAAGTCGGGCGATCGGCCGCCGAGGCCCACCACGACGAGATCGAGGAGATGGTCCGCGGCGCCGACATGGTGTTCATCACCGCCGGCGAAGGTGGCGGAACCGGCACCGGTGCTGCGCCGGTGATCGCCGAGATCGCCCGCGAGGCAGGATCGCTCACGATCGGCGTCGTCACGCGGCCGTTCTCCTTCGAGGGGCGCCGTCGGGCGGTGCAGGCCGACAACGGCGTGCAGAAGCTCAAGGAAAAAGTCGACACGCTCATTGTGATCCCCAACGATCGCCTGCTCACCGTGGCCAACGACAAGACCAGCGTGCTCAATGCGTTCAAGATGGCCGACGAGGTGCTGCTCCAAGGTGTCTCGGGAATCACGGGCCTGATCACCACACCCGGGCTGATCAACACCGACTTCGCCGATGTCAAGATGGTGTTGTCGAACGCCGGCTCGGCATTGATGGGAATCGGTCAGGCGAGCGGCGACGACCGCGCCGTCTTGGCTGCCAAGTCGGCGATCTCCAGCCCGCTGCTCGAATCGGCGATCGACGGAGCGCGCGGCGTGTTGCTGAACATCACCGGACCGTCGAGCATGGGCCTGTTCGAGATGAACGCAGCGGCCGAGATCATTCATGGCGTCGCCCATCAGGACGCCAACATCATCTTCGGCACGGTCATCGACGACGAGATGGGCGACGAGGTGCGCATCACCGTCATCGCAGCCGGATTCGATCGTCTCGACGACGGGGGACGCGGGGGCGATCTTCCGCCGCGTACCACACCGACTCGGATCACGGAGTTGTTCGGCACCGACGACGAGGCCGACCCGTTGGCCGACGGCGACGGCGACGACGACTTCGACGTTCCCTCGTTTCTCAAGTAGAGCCCTCGGTCGCTGCGCGGCATGCTCGAAGTCGGCGAAGGTCGTGATTTCGCATCGAACGTGGCTGCGATCGAGCGCCGGATCGCCGCCGTCGAGCGCCGCTTCACGCACGATGTCGCGGTCGTCGCGGTCACCAAGGGCTTCGGGCCATGGGCGATCGACGCGGCGGTGCGTGCGGGATACTCGGCCGTCGGCGAAAACTACGCACAGGAACTTCTGGCGAAGCGTGAGGTGATCGAGCGCACGACGCCGACGGTGCACTTCATCGGCCGACTCCAGCGCAACAAGGTGCGACAGATCGCCGACCTCGTCGACGTGTGGGCCAGTCTCGACCGCGCATCGGTGATCGACGAGGTGGCCGCTCGGGCGCCGGGCGCAACCGTGTTGATCCAGGTCGACACCGTGAAGGAGACCGCCGGCGATCGTGCCGACGACACGGCCAAAGGTGGATGCGCCGTCAGCGACGCCGCCGCGCTGGTCGCGCGCGCGCGGGGTGCGGGCCTCGTGGTCGCGGGC
>JBGTEH010000530.1:0-5590 GCA_041747915.1 Ilumatobacteraceae bacterium | reverse complement strand
CAGTGCTTGGAGAGTTGATCGACCACCACGACGCCCGCAGCGATGGCAATCGGTGTCCGCCAAGCGCCGAGCGGGGCCATGTCGAGATCAGCGCGGGCCGACGCCGCTGACCTTCTCGGCGGCGAGCACCGTGGTCTCGGGGATCGCCTCCAGGCGCTCGCGAGGAATCGGCATCCCCGAGATCGCCGAATACCCGTACGTACCCAATTCGATGCGAGCGAGTGCAGCGTCGATGTCCAAGATGGTCTGGCGAGCCTGCGTGGAGATCACGCGGTCGAGGTCGCGCTGCACCACCATCGTGTCGCCTTCGCCACCCTCGTCGTCGAACTGCACATCGCCCATCTCACCATCTTCGATGATGCTGGTCGCCTCGTCCTCGAGGCGAGTGGCCCGGGCGAGTTCGGCGGCCCGACGAGCGAGGAGTTCGTCGCGTTGCGTCTTGAGGAACTTGACGTCGAAGTCCTTCGTGTAGGCAATGCCGTCCTTGCTGTGGCCACGCGGCGGCGGGATCTCGAAACGCTCGAACTGTGCGTTGGACAACAGCGACGGCGTGATGCTGGTGAGACTGCGCTTCTTGGGTGTCGGTGGCGTGCGCGGTGCTGTCTTGGTGGCAGGAGCGGTCGCCTTCGGCGCCGGAGCACCTTTCTTGGCGGTCGCCGTCGGCGCCGGAGCAGCCTTCTTGGCAGATGCGTTGGTCGGTGGCACTTTCTTGGCTGGCACTTTGTTCGCTGACACTTTCTTGGCTGGCGACTTCTTGGCTGGCGACTTCGTGGCTGGCGCCTTCTTGGCTGGCGCCTTCTTGGCTGGCGACTTCGTGGCTGCCGCCTTCTTGGCTGGCGACTTCGTGGTCGCAACCTTGCGGGTCGGTGCGGCCTTCTTGGCCGACGCGACCTTCGAGGCGGGCTTCTTGACGGTCGGCGCCGCCTTCTTCGTCACCGCGGCAGACTTCTTCGCGGCGCTCGCTCGGGGCGTTGCGGTCTTGGCGGAACTCGTCTTCTTGGCAGCCATGTGCGCTCCTCCAGGCATGGTGAGCGGCGGACTCTACCGCAAGGTCCGCCCGATCGAACGGAATCCGTCAAGCACCGGCCCGATCAGACGCGCGCCACGGTGATCGTGGGCTCGGTGGAGTCAGCATCCGCCGCGGTCACGATGCTCGTCGCCAACGTCTCTCGCCCGATCAGTTCGCCGTGCTCGGCCACAGCCTGCAGCCATCGATCATCTCCAGCAACGGTGAGAGCGATGCGGTCCGACACGTCGAGACCCGCGTCGCGCCGCGCCTGTTGTACGAGTCGCACGAGGTCGCGCGCGGTGCCCTCCACCTCGAGTTCGGGTGTCACGTCGATGTCAAGAGCCACGATGCCGGCGTGCGAACTCAGGCCGGCGCTCGCCTGGTCGTTCGCCGCTTCGAGTTCCAAGGTGTACTCGCCCGGCTCGAGTTCGACACCACCGACGATGACGACATCTGCCGCAACGCTCCAGTCGCCCGACTTGTGAGCACGGATCACCTGTTGCACGTCTTTGCCGAGCCGCGGCCCCAGCCGCGCAGGCACCAGTTGGAGGCGTTCGGTCGCCACCGAGCCGACGTCGTCGGTCAGTTCCACAAAGTGAACATTGACCTCGTCGGCGATCACGTCTCGAAAGTCGACCAAACGGTGTGCCTCCGGCGACGCGACCGTGACGCTCTGCAGGGGCAAGCGAACACGGCGCTGATGGGCCTTACGCACCGACAGCGTGGCCGAACAGACATCGCGTACGAGATCCATCGTGGCCACGAGATCGTCGTCAGCCGGGAGTTCGTCGACCGACGGCCAATCGGCCAGGTGAACGCTGCCGACCGATCCTGCATGCAGCCCCGCGTGGATCTCCTCGGCGACCAACGGCAGCAGCGGCGCGATGACCCGGGTGAGCACGCCGAGTGCCGTGTGCATCGTGTCGATGGCGTCGGCATCGCCCGCCCAGAACCTGTCGCGGCTTCGGCGGATGTACCAGTTCGTCAACACGTCGAGGTGGTCACGAACGATCTGGCACGACCCGAAGAGGTCGAACGCGTCCATCGAGACGGTGAGATCGGCGACCAGTGCTCGAGTCTTGGCCAGTACATATCGATCCAGTACGTGGGTCGAGTCCGTTCGGGTGGTGCCTTGGCGGCCCGATGCGTTGGCGTACAGCGACAAGAAGTACCACGAGTTCCACAGCGGCAGCAGCACATGGCGGACCGTGTCACGCATGCCCTCCTCGGTGACCATCCCGTCGCCGCCGCGCAGGATCGCGGACGACAGAAGATGCCAGCGCATCGCATCGGCACCGTGGGCGTCGAACATCTCGCGCGGGTCCGGATAATTGTCGAGGCTCTTGGACATCTTGCGTCCGTCGTCGCCGAGCACGTTGCCGTGGCTCACACAGTTGGCGAACGCCGGCCGGTCGAACAGCGCCGTCGCCAGCACGTGGAGTGTATAGAACCATCCCCGAGTCTGACCGATGTACTCCACGATGAAGTCGCCGGGATAGTGATGTTCGAACCACTCGGTGTTCTCGAACGGGTAGTGCACCTGAGCGAACGGCATCGATCCCGATTCGAACCAACAGTCGAGCACCTCGGGCACCCGCCGCATCATCGACCGGCCGGTCGGATCATCCGGGTTGGGACGCACCAGCTCGTCGACCTGCGGACGGTGCAGGTCGGTGACCGGTACCCCGAAGTCGGCCTCCAGGTCGGCGAGTGAGCCGTACACGTCGATGCGGGGATGATCCGGATCGTCGGACTGCCACACCGGAATCGGTGATCCCCAGAAGCGGTTCCGGCTGATCGACCAGTCGCGAGCGTTCTCCAACCACTTGCCGAAGCTGCCGTCTTTGATGTGGGCGGGCTGCCATGTGATCTGCTGATTGAGTTCGACCATCCGGTCGCGGATCGCCGTGACCTTCACGAACCACGACGAGATGGCGCGGTACACCAGGGGCTGGGCGCAGCGCCAACAGTGGGGGTACGAGTGGTCGTAGGTGGCGTGACGAACCACGTCGCCGCGTTCTTTGAGTTCGCGGATGACCAGCGCGTTGGCGTCGAAGACGTGGACCCCGGCCCACCTGCCGATCTCGCCGGTGTAGCGGCCGTGTTCGTCCATCGGACAGATCGTCGGGATTCCCGCCGCATTGGCGACGAGTTGATCGTCTTCGCCGAATCCTGGTGCCATGTGCACGATGCCCGTGCCGTCGTCCGTCGACACGAAATCTGCACCGAGCACCTGGAAGGCCTGGTCGGTTTCGAATCGTTCGGTGTCCACGAAGAAGTCGAACAGTGGCGTGTATCGCCGCCCGATGAAGTCGCGACCCTTGTGGGTGGCCACGACTGTCGCCTCGCCGAGTTCGGCCGCATACGAGCCCAGCAGCGCTTCGGCGAGTACGTACCGAACCCCGGTGAGCTCGACGACGACGTAGTCGATGTCGGGACCGACAGCCAGGGCAAGGTTGGCCGGCAGGGTCCACGGCGTGGTCGTCCACGCCAGCATCCGCTCGCCGGTTTCGAGTTCGAACCCTACGGTGAGCGCGGGATCCTGACGGTCGCGATAGACGTCGTCCATGCGCGTCTCGGTGTTGCTGAGCGGCGTCTCACACCGCCAGCAGTACGCGATCACTCGGAAGCCCTCGTAGATCAGGCCCTTGTCCCACAGGGTCTTGAACGCCCACATCACGCTCTCCATGTAGGACAGGTCGAGCGTCTTGTAGTCGTTGTCGAAGTCGACCCAGCGAGCCTGACGGGTCACGTACTCACGCCAGTCGTCGGTGTACTGCAACACGCTGGTTCGACAGGCGTCGTTGAAGCGGTCGATGCCGTAGTCGATGATCGCGGGGTGCCCGGAGATGCCCAGTTCCTGTTCTGCTTTGACCTCGGCGGGCAGTCCGTGGCAGTCCCAACCGAATCGGCGTTCGACCCGGCGACCGCGCATGGTCTGGTAGCGCGGGATGGCGTCTTTGACGTAACCGGTCAGCAGATGGCCGTAGTGCGGCAGACCGTTGGCGAACGGTGGACCGTCGTAGAACACGAACTCATTGGCACCGAACTCGCCCGCGGGACGCTGATCGATCGATGCCTGAAAGGTCCCCTCTTCGGCCCAGCGCGCCAGAACATCACGTTCGAGGTCGGGGAAATTCGGCCGCGGGTCGACGTCGGGGTATGCCACGACGGCGATGCTACCGACGCCCGCTCAGCGCGGCGCGGCGACGACGAGGCTCACGATCGGCCGTCGTCGAACGAGAATCGGAACTCCTCGCCGGACTCGTCGCGAATCATCGTCGAGGCCGGATCGTCATCGCCGGCGGGCACCGCAATCGCCTCGGTCGGGTCGCCGTTGTCGATCCACGGGTCGGCGTCGAGATCTGTGAGTGCGCGGTCGGTCGCCTCGAGAGTCTCAATCGCGCCCGACGCCGAGCCCTCCGAATCGTCGGCGGCGATGTCGGTGACGATCAGCAGGTCCTCCGGTTCGTCGCCCTCCCGTTCGTCGCTCGCGGGCTCGTCGAGATCCATGGCCGCGGCGACGGCGGCGTCAGGGCCGCCGTTGTCGTCGTCGGATGCCGACAACAGCGGGGCGCGAACGTCGCCGAGCCCGCCGGCGACGCGATCGCTGACGTCGAGCAGCGCATTGGCGGCCTCACGTACCCGAGAGCGCTGATCGACGAGGAACGTCTCGAGGTGGTGGACATCGGATTCGAGGAAGTCGCGTCGCGCCTTCAGCGCCTCGACCTCGCCGGCGACTGCGATTCGCTCGGCCTCACCGATCTTGCGTGCCTCGACGCCGGCTTCCTCCACCATCTGCGCCGACATCTCGCGTGTCGAGTCGAGCGTCTTGGCCGCCTCGTCGTTGGCCCGGCGAAGAATCTGATCCGCCTCGGCGCGGGCGCCCGCCACGGCCTGATCGGCGGTGCGCTGCGCGAGAAGCAGCGTGCGACTGATCGTCTCGGATTCCTCGACCGACGCGTCGATGGTCGGCGCAGGGGCTGGCGCTGCGGTGGCGGCGCCGGCCTCGTTGAGCTCCTGAAGCCTGGCGACCGCCGCTCGCGCTCGAGCCTCCATCGCCGTCGACTGGTTCTGCGCCCGTTCGAGTTCGTCGGCGACGTCGTTGAGGAAGCCGCGCACCTCGTCGGGATCGGCCCCCTTGCGGACCGTCTTGAACTCGGCGCTGCGAACGCTGTGGGGGTTCATCTCCATGGTGATCTCCTTCGAGTTCAGTCGTCGTAGTCGTCGTAGCGTGGTGCCCGCTGAGCAACCGGCGGCTTGAGCAGGTACACGCCGGTGGCGACCTTCTCCATCGAACCATCGAGTGCGTAACAGATTCCGCTCGCGAAGTCGATGAGACGGCGGGCAACTTCGCGTTCGGTGCCCTCGAGGTTCATGATGACCGGTTGGCCGTCCTTGAACTTGTCGGCCACCTCTTGTGCCTGGTCGAATCGACGAGGTCGAACCGTGTGCGGCTCCATGGATCCTCCTGGCACGCTGCGCAAATTTGCGGACGATGACGGTGCGGGATTGGGACGGACCTGGACACCGGAGTCGTCGGGTCGGCCACCGTTGCCCGAACCGCGTCGCGCAGAGGAT
>JBGTEH010000529.1:0-12632 GCA_041747915.1 Ilumatobacteraceae bacterium | reverse complement strand
CGCCACCTGATCGAGTTCGCGATCACGTCGGTCAGCTTCTGGCTGATCGCCTGGATCCTGCCCGACATCTCGATCCGTGACTTCGGCACCGCGCTGGTCGCAGCGGCGCTGCTGTCGGTGCTCAACGCAGTTCTGTGGCCGATCATCTCGCGGTTCTTCTCACGCGTCATCCTGTGGACCGCCGGCCTGCTCGGCTTGGTCGCCAACGGCCTGATCCTCTGGCTCGCCAGTGAGATCCTCGACGGTTTGACCATCGACTCGGTGTGGTCGGCGGTCGTCGCATCGTTCCTGATCACCGTCGTCGGCATCGTGTTGAGCACGTGGCTGTCGGTCGACGACGACGCTGTGTGGCAGCGCCAGACGGTGCGCCGAATGGTCAACCGGCTCGAACCGCCGACACCGACCGACGTGCCCGGAATCCTCTTCTTGCAGATCGACGGTCTGGCCGAGCCGGTCGTCCGTCAAGCGATCGCCGATGGCAACGCTCCGACCCTCGCCCGATGGGTGGCCGACGGTTCTCATCGCATCACCGGATGGGAGTGCGACCTCTCCTCGCAGACCGGTGCGAGCCAGGCGGGGATCCTGCACGGCAACAACCACAACATGCCGGCATTCCGCTGGTACGACAAGGAGGCCGGCAAGGTCTTCACGTCGAACCGGCCGAAGGACGCGGCCCAGATCGAGGCCCGCCAGTCCGACGGGAAGGGTCTCCTCGCCGACGGCGGGGTGTCACGTTCGAACGTGTTCTCCGGCGACAGCGTCGAGTCGGCGATCACCTTCAGCACGTTGCTCGATCGCAGCAAGCACAGCCACAAGACGGCCAACTACTTCCTGTCGGACCCCTACGCCGTGAGCCGACTGATCACGCTGACCGTTGCCGACGCCTGGCGCGAGGTCGTCGACCGTCGGCGCACGAGGCGTGCCGAGGTGGTCCCGCGCCTCCCCCGCGGCGGCATCTACCCGATCCTGCGCGCGGTCACCACGACGATCCTGCGCGACATCACGGTGTACACGCTGATGAGCGACGTGTACCGAGGTGTGCCGTCGGCCTACGCCGACTTCGTCGGCTACGACGAGGTGGCCCACCATTCGGGACTCTTCGCACCGACCGCACTCGACACGTTGCACCGCCTCGATCGCCAACTCGCCCGGCTCGAGTACGCCATCGCCGAGGCCCCGCGCCCGTATCACGTGGTCGTGCTGTCCGACCACGGCCAGACTCAGGGGTCGACGTTCCTGCAGCGCTACGACATGACGCTCGAAGGGCTCGTCGATTCGCTCATCGAGGCCGACGTCGAGATCGCCGTGCCCGAAATGGCGTCGGAGGGATGGGGCAACCTCAACGGCGCGCTCACCGAAGCAGTACGCGACAAGGACAGCCGCATCGGCAAGCTGTTGGCGACCGCAACACGCAACCGCATGGTCGACGGTGACGTCGTACTCGGACCCGCCCACGACGACGAACTCGCCGCCGCGAGCGGGACCGACGAGACCTCGAAGGCCGATGTGATCGTGCTCGCCTCGGGCAACCTCGGTCTCGTGTCGTTCACCGACATCGAAGGACGCGCCACGCTCGAACAGATGGGCACCCGATTCCCCGGCCTGATCGCCGGCCTCGCTCAGCATCCGGGTATCGGCTTCCTGCTCGTGCGCTCCGAGACGCTGGGCGGGGTGGTGATCGGGGCGGGTGGAATTCGCTACCTGGTCGACGATCGAGTCGAGGGCGAGGATCCGCTCGGCGGTTTCGGCCCGAACGCTCCCGACCATCTCCGCCGCACCGATTCGTTCACGAACGCCCCCGACATCCTCGTCAACAGTTTCTACGACCCCGTCGCCGACGAGGGCGCAGCGTTCGAAGAACTGATCGGCTTCCACGGGGGGATGGGCGGCAATCAGACCCATCCGTTCCTCCTCTTCCCCGCCGGGTTCGAACTTCCCGACGAGCCGATCGTCGGTGCGGCGACCGTCCATCACCTGTTCAAGCGATGGATGGCGGCGATCAACGAGGGCTCGGCACCTCCACCCTGGACGCGGCCGTGATCGAGTTGACGGGGCCGGAGCTGACCTGATGGACGTGACGTGGGTCGGGCATGCGACTGTGCTGATCGACTTCGACGGCTACCGCGTACTGACCGACCCGCTCGTGACCAAGCGAGTCGCCCACCTGCGCCGGCGCCGGCCAGATCCTGCCGTCGAGACCTTCGATGTCGACCTCGTCCTGCTGTCACACGTGCACGTGGACCATCTGCATCTCCCGTCGCTGAAACGGCTGCGGCCGACGGCGCAGGTGCTGACGCCACACGGCTCGGCCAAGCTGCTTCGCCGGGCAGGATTCGCCGACGTCACCGAGATCGGCGTCGGCGACCGCCTCGTGTGCGGACCTGTCGACGTCGAGGTCGTGCGTGCGGCGCACAAGCGGGGGCGCGGCCCGCACTCGCGTGTCAGCGCCGATCCGGTCGGATTCATCATCGAGGCCGCGGGGCGACGGATCTACTTCCCCGGCGACACCGACCTGTTCGACGAGATGGCCGATCTCGGTCGTATCGACGTAGCCCTGCTGCCGATCTGGGGGTGGGGCTCGACGCTGGGCGAAGGCCACCTGAACCCGCAGCGAGCCGCGCAGGCGACCAAGCTCATCGAGCCGGAGTTGCTGGTTCCGATCCACTGGGGCACGTACGCTCCGGAGGATGGTCGCCGGCGGCTCCCTCGATGGTTCGACACACCACCGACCGAGTTGCGCACCGAACTCGATGCCATCGACGAACTCCACCGCCTCGGCCTGGTCGAACCCGGCGAGTCGTTCATGGTGACGTCATGGTGATCTCACGATGATCTCGCCGCCGAGTTCACAGCGGAGTTCACGGCGGAGTTCACGGCTGGCGATCACGGTCGCGTTGATCGTCGCCGTCGCAGCGTCGTGCACCATCGAGGAGTCGTCCACTCCGGGTCCGACGCTCACCTCGACCACCTCGACGTCCTCGACGACGATTCCGGCGACCAGTACGACGGCGGAACCGGTCGCCGAAACGACTGCGGCGCAACCGCCACCGGTGACCGAACCCGCCTCGACGCTGCCGGCCGGGCCGGCCGACGCGTTGGTGCCTCTGCTGATCGGCGCGGAGGGCGGCGGCTGGCTGTACCTCGGTGCCTGGCAGTTCGATCAGTGGATCGATCCTGTCGATGCCAACGGCGATCCGGTGGCAGCATCGATCGGCCCCGGCACCGCGGTCAGCATCTCGAATCTCGACGCCGACACAACCGGTCAACTCGGCGAGTCCGCCGACGCCTGCGTCGACGATCGAGTCGGCCCGACCGTCGACGTCGCCGTGCCCGCTCCCGAGCCGCCGGGCTTCGGGTATGCGGCGGTCGCCGCGCCGACGCCGACGTGGGCACTCACTCCGCGCCCACTCGCCGTGAGCACGCGCGGTCCGGCGTCGTACAAGGACTTGGGAGTCGCCGCGTTCGACGCTGACCCGGTCGATGCCTCGAAGGGCGAGGTCGTCCAAGTCGTGGTGACCGATCTCGACGGCGATGGCGACGACGAGGCGATCGCCGTGTTCGAGTACGCCCAACCCGACTCGATCCGCGGGGCGCCCGGTGACCTGTCGTCGGTGCTGCTCGTGGATGCGACGAGCCGCGCGTCCTCGACGGTGTTGCAGTCGTTCGTCGATCAGGGTCTCGGGCCCGACGAGTTCCCTTTGATCGAGCGCTTCCGAATCCTCGACGTCGCCGACTACAACGGCGACGGGAGGATGGAGGTCGCCGTCCACGCCTGGTACTACGAGGGTTCGTCCGTCGTGGTCTACGAGTACGACGGAACGACGCTCACCGAGGTGCTCGCCGCGGGCTGCGGCTCCTGACGTCACTGACTTCGGCTGGGTCCCTCACCATGTGTCGATGTTCGGGCGTCGGGGTGGGGCCGACGGATCGACATTGGCGCGATGCGTGTCGGGTGCCGCGTCGAACAAGGTCGTGAGCCACCGGCGCGTGTCGGCGGGATCGATGACGTCGTCGATCTCGAAATGGCTGGCGACGCTGACCGCCTTGCCGTGCTCGTACAGCCGATCGACCATCTCGCGGAACAACGCCTCACGTTGCAAGTCGTCGGTCACCGCGTCGAGTTCCCTCCGGTAGCCCAGGCGCACCGCGCCTTCGAGACCCATCCCGCCGAACTCGCCGGTCGGCCATGCCAGGCATGCCAGCGGTGCCTTGGTGGAGCCGCCCATCATCGCCTGGGCGCCGAGACCGTACGACTTGCGAGTCACCACCGACACCATCGGAACCGACAGGTTGGCACCGATCACGAACAGCCGGCTGCAGTGCCGCACCAACGCGGTTGCCTCGACGTCCGGGCCGACCATCATCCCCGGCGTGTCGACGAGGGTCACGATCGGCAGGCCGAAGGCATCGCACAACTGCATGAAGCGCGCCGCCTTGTCGGCCCCGTCGGAGTCGATGGCGCCCGCAAGATGAGTGGGATTGTTGGCCACGACACCGACCGGTCGACCCTCGACGCGTGCCAGGGCGGTCACCATCCCGACACCGAAATCGCGTCGGAGTTCGAGCACCGAGCCGACGTCGAACAGCCCATCGATCGCGGCTCGTATGTCGTACGCCCGGAGCCGGTCGACCGGCACGACGTCACGCAGCAGTGTCTGGTCGGGTGCCATCCAGGCGGTTGTCGTGCCCTGGAAGTACGCCAGGTACTGCAGGGCGACCTCGACCGCCTGCTCGTCGTCGGCAACGACCACGTCGACCACGCCGTTGGCGCGCTGCACCTCGATCGGGCCGATCGCCGACGGTTCGAAGACCCCGAGGCCACCACCCTCGATCATCGCCGGACCACCCATGCCGATGTTCGAGTCCTCGGTGGCGATCACCACATCACAGCAGCCCAAGATCGCGGCGTTGCCGGCGAAGCAGTACCCCGAGGCGAGACCGACGAGCGGGACGGTGCCCGACAATTCGGCGAACCAGCGAAACGCGAGGCAATCGAGCCCGCTCACACCGATCCCGTCGGTGTCGCCGGGACGGCCGCCACCGCCTTCGGTGAAGAACACGATCGGGATCCGCAGCTGTTCGGCCACCTCGAACAGCCGGTCCTTCTTGCGGTGGTTCTGTGTGCCCTGCGTTCCAGCGAGCACGGTGTAGTCGTAGGAGACCGCAACGCACTTGGTGGCGCGCGAGGCCCCGCCGAACCGCTCGACGTTGACATCACCGATACCGCCGACCAGACCGTCGGCCGGGGTCGCCAGGATCAAGTCGTCGACCGAACGGCGCCGGCGCTGTGCCGCGATCACGAGCGGGCCGTACTCGACGAACGAGTCGGGTGCGACGAGGTGGGCGATGTTCTCTCGTGCGGTGCGACGACCGCGCGAGCGACGACGCTCGACGGCGTCCGGACGGCGCTCGTCGAGGCCCATCGCGTGCCGTTCGAGCACCTCTCGCAGGTCCTCGCGCTGCAGGCCACTCGGCGGCAGTTGCGCCGACTCGAACGCTGTCGGCTCCATCGCCGGCTCCACAATCGATTGCTCGGCGACTGATTGCTCAGAGACGACGAGCAACGTCTGGCCCGCCGCCACGGTGTCACCTTCGACGACCGCAACCGACTCGACGAGTCCATCGACCACTGCGGTGACCTCGTGGTGCATCTTCATCGATTCCACCAGCGCCACGACCTGGCCGGCGCGAACAGTGTCGCCGGAGGCGACGAACACGCCCACGATCGTGCCCTGTAGTTCGGAGACCACCGCCACGTTCACAGCCGGATCCTCAATTCGCGCCCTCGGGCGAGCGCTGGAAGGCGGTGATCGACTGACCACCCATCACCAGCTCCGCGGCCACGGCAGCAAACAGCGCGGGCACGATGAAGCCGGGCTGGCCCGTCGTTTCGGCCACGAACATCACCGCCGCGAGCGGAACCCGGTAGCCAGCGCCGAGGAATGCAGCCATTCCCAACAGGACGTACAGCGTGGGGTCGAGCGGATTGACCAGATCGCCGACTCCTCGACCGACGATGGCACCGGCGACGACCAATGGGATGAACAGTCCACCGACGCCGCCGCCCGACACGGCGGTTGCGGTCGCCAGGCAGCGCAACACGAGCACAGCAGCGAGCAGCCACAGGGCATGCTCCTGCGACAACCAGACGATCACGCCGTAGCCGGATCCGATCGTGAGGCTCTCGCCCGTGAGGCCACGGCAGATCACGAACAACACCGCCAGCAGCGCGCTCGACAGTGCAACGCTCAGGCCGATCGGACGCGTGGTGAACGCCTTCGCGTACCGGATCAGCCGGGAGAAGGCGCGCGCTCCGATCGCACAGCAGACCCCGATGAGGATCGCCCCTGCGAGGTCCTTGTACTGGAACGCTGCACCACCGTCGTTGACGAAGGTGAAGATCGGGCGGACGTTGCTGAGCGCGACGAACACGAGGTACCCGGACGCGCTGGCAACGAGCGCCGGCAAGAGCATCCGGCGCGCCATCTGGTCGCGATAGGGCACCTCGAGGGCAAAGATCGCGCCGGTTGCGGGCGCCTTGAAGATCGCCGCGACGCCCGCTGCGGCGCCGGCAACGAGAAGGGTGCGGTGGTCGGCGCCTCGGAACGATGCCGGGAGACGCCGTTGGATCATCGCCCCGAGCGCGGAGCCGCCATACATCGACGGGCCCTCGAGTCCCATCGGTGCACCCAGTCCGAGCGTGGTCACAGCGGCGGCCATTCGCCCCATGAAGGCCCGAGGTCGCAGCGGATATTCCGGATCGTGGAAGGCCCGCAGATACTCGTCCGACGTCGCCGACGACGCGCCGCTGCCGAGCGTTCGCAACAGAATCGCCGACAGTGCCAATCCGAGTCCAGGTGCGAGTGCCCCGACCCACAGCGGTCCCTCGACGACGCGCTCGAAGCTGACCTCGACCACGACGTACTCGAAGAAGCGCACCACGAGTCCGGTGATCGAGCCCGTGATCGCCGCCAACAGCACGACCTCGCGTGAGCGCCGCACGAGGTCGCGCAGCTCGCCAGTGCGGATGTCGAACGATGCCGGACGCCAACTGGACATCATCCTTCGGTCCGCCACGACGGCCAAGTGTAGGTCGCACCGATCGCGCCGACCGTGAGCCTGCCGCTCAGGTGGAGGTGGCAGCGAGTTGACCGGCGAAGTACGGAATCGTCAGTTCGAGTCCGGCGCGCAGGTCGACCAACGGTTCCCAGCCGAGCTGTTGCTGGGCCAAGGAGATGTCGGGGCAGCGTTGACGCGGATCGTCGCTCGGCAGCCTCCGGTGTTCGAGGCCACCGCTCGAGCCGGTCAGTTCGATCACGAGGTCGGCGAGTTCGAGCATCGTGAACTCCACGGGGTTGCCGATGTTGACGGGGCCGGGTTCGTCGCTGTCGAGCAATGCGAGAAAACCGGCGATCTCGTCGGTCACGTAACAGAAGCTCCGCGTCTGGCTGCCGTCGCCGTAGATCGTCAACGCCTCACCGCGCAGCGCCTGCACGATGAAGTTCGACACCACCCGCCCGTCGTCGACCTGCATCCGGGGTCCGTAGGTGTTGAAGATCCGCACCACTCTGGTGTCGAGTCCGTACGTGCGCCGGTACGCCGCAGTCAGCGCTTCGGAGAACCGCTTCGCCTCGTCGTACACGCTGCGCTCGCCGATCGGGTTGACGTGGCCCCAGTACGCCTCGGTCTGCGGATGCACGAGCGGATCGCCGTACACCTCGCTGGTGGAGGCCATGAAGAACCGTGCGTCGTGGCGGCGGGCCAGCTCCAGGAGGTGGCGAGTGCCGATGCTGCCGACATCGAGCGTCTCGATGGGCAGCGCGAGATAGTCCTTCGGTGATGCCGGACTCGCCAGGTTCATCACGGCATCGACCGGCCCGGCGACGTCGAGCGCGTGCATCGACACGTCGTGTTCGACCAGCGTGAAGTCGTCACGATCGGCCAGGTGGCCGACGTTGCGGGCACTGCCGGTGACGAAGTTGTCGACGCACACGACTTCATCGCCACGCGCCAGCAGAGCGTCACAGAGATGCGAGCCGAGAAAACCGGCACCGCCGGCCACGACGACGCGCATCACCGCCGTCCCACGCCGTCGTAACCGAATCCGGCCTCTCGGACGATGTCGGGTTCGAACAGGTTGCGAGTGTCGACGATGGTGATCGGGGCGCCGTCGGTTCCGACTCGCGAGCGAGCCGCGAGGTGCGCCAGGTCGACCTTTGCGAACTCCGGCCACTCCGTGAACACCGCGATCACGTCGGCGCCGTCGGCCACGGCGAGCGCCTCGTCGACGATCTCGATGCCGTCGAGGGCGACGGTCTGTTGCGGGTTGAGGTCGCCGATCGTGGTCGGATCGAAGGCTCGCACCACAGCGCCGAGCGCTCGCAGCGCGGCGATCACCGAGAGGGCAGGCGACTCACGAAGGTCGTCGGTGCCCGCCTTGAAGGTGAGCCCGAGCGCACCGACGGTCACGCCGGCCAGATCAGCCCCGGTACCCGACCGCTCGCGGCCGGCGGCCACCGTGATCTTGGCCACCATCCGCTCCAGTTGCTCGTCGTTGACGTCGATCACGCCGCGCATCATCGTGAAGTTGTACCCGTGGTCCTCGGCGATCTTCACGAGGGCGCGCGAGTCCTTCGGAAAGCAACTGCCGCCCCAGCCGGGACCGGGCCGCAGGAACTGGCGGCCGATGCGGGCGTCCGATCCGATTCCCTCCACGACCGCTGCCACATCGGCGCCGACCGCTTCGCACATCGCAGCGACCGCGTTGACGAAGCTGATCTTCATGGCCAGGAAACCGTTGGCCGCGTATTTGATGGTCTCGGCGGAGGCGGGATCGGTGATGTGGATCGGCGTGTCGATGCTCGCGTAGAGCTCGGCGACCCGTTCGGCCGCGGCGCGGTCGGCGCTGCCGATCACGACTCGGTCGGGGTGCAGGAAATCGTGGACCGCGGTGCCCTCGCGCAGGAATTCGGGGTTCGACACCACGTGAACGTCGTCGCGTCGCAGCACACGCTCGACGGCCAGGGTCGAGCCCACCGGTACCGTCGACTTGTTGACCACCACGGCGCCGGGCTTCAGCACATCGGCGATCTGGGTCGCGGCTTGCTGGATGTACGACAGGTCGGCGCTGCCGTCGTCGCCCTGCGGGGTCGGCACACACAAGAACACGATGTCGGCATCGCGGGCTGCCGTTGCAGCACCCAGGACGAATTCGAGGCGGCCGGCCGCCCGCGCGTCGTTGACGATCTTCTCCAGGCCGCCTTCGACGATCGGGATGTGACCCTCGTTGAGCATCTGGACCTTGCGCTCGTCGATGTCCGCGCACACGACGTGGTGGCCGAGGTGGGCGAAACACGCCCCTGTGGTGAGCCCCACGTAGCCCGTTCCCACCACAGCCAGTCGAATCGGGGTGTCGTTCATGCGCCGCAGAGGTTATCGGCGTGTCGTATCCCCGACTGGGTATCGGGAGGATGGGTACCGTCGAGGCCGTGAACGAGTTGTTGCGCCAGACCGATCTCGACAGCACGTGTGGATCGACGCCCAGCTGGATCTGCGAGCAGGTGTTCGATGCGACCGGCGGGAATCGGGTGGTCGCTCCACTGGTCGATGCGCTCGTGACCGTCGCGGCGATCGTGCTCGTCGCATGGATCGCGTCGGCGCTGGCGCGTCGCTATTTCGCCCGCCTCATCGCCCGCATGGTGGCACCGGACAAGACGGCCGCGTCGCGACACATCGCCAGGCTGCCGGGACGGGCGGGCGAGTTCGTCACCAGCCCGCTCGGGATCGAGGGCATCGCCGACCCGCGTCGCGACGCCCGGATCACGTCGATCAGCGCCGTCATCGGGAGCACAGCGACCATCATCATCTGGGCGATCGCGCTCGTCATGGCGCTGGGCGAGTTCGGTGTCAACCTCGCCCCGATGATCGCCGGGCTCGGCATTGCTGGTGTCGCACTCGGTTTCGGAGCCCAGAGTCTGGTGAAGGACTGCATCTCGGGGCTGTTCATGCTGCTCGAGGATCAGTACGGAATCGGCGATGTCGTCGATCTCGACGAGGCGATCGGCACGGTCGAGAAGGTCTCGCTGCGCACCACCGTGCTGCGCGGGGTCGACGGCACCGTGTGGCACGTGCCCAACGGGTACGTGCAACGGGTCGGCAACAAGTCGCAGCTGTGGTCGATCGCGTTGATCGACGTCGACGTCGCTTACGACTGTGATCTCGCCGCCGCCCGCCAGGTGATCCTCGACTGCGCCGAGCAGGTGTGCGCCGCCGACGAGTGGGTCGGATCAGTGCTCGATCCGCCCGAGCTGCTCGGCGTCGAGGCGTTGGGCGCCGACGGCATCACCATCCGCCTGACGATCAGGACGCAGCCTGGAACACAATGGGGTCTACAACGCGCGCTGCGCGAAGCGCTGAAGACGGCGCTCGACGGTGCCGGTATCGAGATTCCGTTCCCGCAACGCACGATCTGGGTGCGACGCGACGACGGCGCGATCACAGACGACGTCGGCGCGATGACCACAGCCGGCGGCGATCCGTCGGCAAGCCCGTCGTGATGCCACAATGACCCCGATGATCGGCGTGGGGGTGTTGGGGCTCGAAGTGTTCGCGCCCGCCTTCGCGATGTCGTGGCTGGTGCTCGCGGCGTTCTGCACGGTGGGTGCGTTCGTGACGTTCGCCTGGAGACGCCGGCGGGTGGCTCCCCCGCGACCTGCGCCGGCAACGAGCGTCGATCGGCTACGCGACGACACGCCGGCAGTGGTCAACATGCTGACCAACGATGCAGCAGTCACCGCCGCCGCGCTCAGGGCGACCGTGATCGACCTGGCCGCTCGCGGTTGGTTGCGCATTCTCGTGCCCGACGACGACGAACTCGCGCGGGTGCGTCCGGCCGCACAGGCATACCACGGCGATTCGTTGCGACCCCACGAACGCTTGGTGCTCCAGCACGTGATGGCGCGCTTCACCGCCGACCGGGCAATCCCGGCAAGATACCTCGCCGTCGACATCCGCGGGTCGTGGTGGCGCCGCTTCGCCGGCCTCGTGGCAGCCGAGGCACGCGACACCGGTGTGATCACGCGGCGGTGGCGACCGATCGACCTCGCCGCCCCGGTCGCGTTCGGCGTGCTCGCCACCTCATGCTGGTTCCTCGGTGCCCGATCCGGAAGCGACATCGCCCTCATCGACTCGGTCGAACGACGTCTCGCCTCGTGGGTACTGCTGGCGGTATTGGTCGTGCTGTGGGTTCGCATCGTGCACGTCATGGTCGCGCCGCTGTACACCCACACCAACGAGGGTGTCACGGCGACGCAGCGCTGGCTCGCAGTTCGCCGACACCTCGACCGGGCGGGCTTCGGTGACCTCGCGCCGAGCGCACAGGACGTCGGCGATCGACGGCTCGCCTACGCCACGGCCATGTGCGTCGCAGAGGGCGCTGCGGTCGAACTCCCACTGGCCAGGGAGGATCACTTCCGCGCCTGGAGTTCGGTCGGAGGGCGGGCTCGGCTCGTGAGGGTCAGGTATCCATCACGGATCGGCTTCGGTGCCGCGCCGTACGTCGCGATTGCGCTGGGCGCCGGGGCGTTCGTCGCCGGTCGGCGGCTGCGGAGCTGGTCGGACGATGTCGCCCGAGGCCAGGCATTCGACTGGATCTACGAACAACTGCCTGAACAGGACTGGTTGATCGCCGACGTGGCCACGGGTGTCACCATCCTGTCGTTCGTGCCGATTCTGATCGGCCTGTGGCTCGCGATCGTCGGCGTCGTCGATCTCGTGTCGACCGTCGAGCGGACCGGTGTGGTGCTGCGGGCCCGGCGACCGGTCGAGGTGTCGAGCCTGCCCCGTCGAGTTCGACGGCTGCTCGATCGCGATCGGTATCACGTGTTCCTCGCCGTCGACGACGGCTCCAGCGACACGATCGAGGCCTGGCGGGCGAACGAACGCACGGCCGTACCGCAGGGAGCCCGGGCGACGGTCAAGGCCTCACGGGTGCTGGGCCGGGTTCGCAGCGCGACGCCGGTGGGTCACCGACTCGACGGTTGATCGTCAGAAGCCCGGCCGGCGCCGACTTTCCAGAATCCGGCTTTGAGATACGCTCCCTCACGGAAGGCCACGGGGTGGTCGACGTCGTGGCCGGTCCGTTCGAGTTCGGTCATCGGTCGGCCGGCGGCGACCGCCGCATCGAGCACGGTGTCGAAGAACTGCTCCGCCGACACCCTGCTGGAACACGACGCCTGCACGAGGACGCCACCGGGTCGCACGAGTCGCAGCGCCAAGTGTGTCAGCCGGGTGTAGGCACGCAGTGCGCCGTCGACGTTGGCCTGGCGCTGCGCGAACGATGGCGGATCGACGACCACGATGTCGAAGGCGTCGCCGGCCCGCGCCAGGCGAACCATCACGTCGAACGCATCGCCGAGATCGGTGGTGAACACACAGCTGCGCACGTTCGCGAGGTGCTCGTTGAGCGCCATGTTGCGCTCGGCGGCGGCAAGCGTCGGGCTCGACAGATCGACCGCACGGACGCTCGCTGCTCCCCCAGCGGCGGCGTGCACGCTGAATCCCCCGGTCGACGCGAAGACATCGAGCACGTCACGTCCAGCGGCCATCGAGCCGACCCGGAGCCGGTTGGCGCG
>JBGTEH010000528.1:0-4093 GCA_041747915.1 Ilumatobacteraceae bacterium | reverse complement strand
CTAGATGCCGCAGTCGTCGCCGCCGATGATCGCAGTCACGGTGGCGGCGTCGTCGACGCCGGTGAGAAACCCGCGCAGGCTGTCGTTGACGATGAAGAAGGGCGGCGTGAAGTCGTCCTCCGGCAAGATCTGAACGGCTGGATAGGCCGCGGCAAGGTCGACGACCCGGGACCCGATCATGACGCCTCGCCCGGTGGTGAGGCCGACGGGTACCGCCCCGATCTCGGCTTGGTCGCCGTAGGTGTACCCGAACAGGTGACGGCGACCCTGCACCACCGACGACACGTCGCCGAACAGCAACGTCAGGACGCCCCAGGACACCCGACGTAGCTCGGTACCCGAACAGATCCCGATGGTCAGCGGGTCGACCCAGCCGGTGTCGTTGGTCGGCTCACCGAGGTACGAGCTGAGATACGAGATCACACCGTCGGGCTCGGCGCCGAACCCGGCGGTGCCGATGCCGTCGCCGCTGAGCACCAGCGCCGCCACGGCGGGATCCGCCACCGTGGTCGATGGTTGAGCGATCGTCGAGGTCGTCGTGGTGGTCGAGGTGGTCGTCGTGGTGGTCGAGGTGGTCGTCGTCGATGTCGAGGTGGTCACCTCAGCGATCGTGGTCGGCACGAGGGTGAACTCGGTGGTCGTCTCGGTCGCCGTGTCGTCGGATCCGCCACAGGCCGTGACGAGCAGCCCCAGTGCCGCACAGCCCACTACAAGTCGCCGATTCATGCTCGACATCATGGTCCAGTCTGGTCGACCAGACGGGGATCTCGACGTCAGGTCGAGTCGAAGAGCCAGCCGAACCTGACGGGAGGTTCGGCGTCGTGTTCGATGAACCATTCAGTGCCGAAGGCGACGCCGAACGGTTCGTCGGGCAAGTCGAGGAAGAACGAGGTGTCGGAGATCTGGCTGCGATGGCAGCGCATGGCGGCGCGTTTGGCCGCGAGGTGAGCGGTGACGTCGATGGCCAACGTGAGTTCGTTCTGCGGGGTCCCCATCGGGTTGCCGTCGTCGGCCGGGCCGTGGGGGTCGAACTCGTCGCTGTCGTCCGGCGCTTCGACACCGGACTCCCTCATCGCCTCGATCATCCGGACGAACGCATCTCGGTTCATCGTCGCCTCGACGACTCGTACCGTCGGCACCAATGCGCCGGCCGCCGCACCGATGCGGTGAACAGCAATGTGGTCCGGGTGGCCGTAGTTGCCGTGCCAGTCGTAGGTCGTCAGTACGTCTGCGGATTCGTCACGAAGCACCGCCGCCAATCGTTCGGCCGCCTCCGCAGGATCGGCGCGCATGAAGCTCGTCTCATCGTCGTTCTGCGCCCAACCGGTCATGCCGGAATCGCTGTAGCCCAACCACACGACGCGACTGATGCCGAGGGCCGTTGCTGATGCGTCGGTCTCGGCCCGGCGACGATCGACGAGCGTCTCGCCTGGCTGCAGATCGTCGGGAACCTCGCCGTGGTCACCGTTGGTCGCCACGACGAGAACGACCCGATGGCCCTCGGCGGCCGCGCGGGCGATCGTGCCGCCGGTGCTGATCACCTCATCGTCGGGATGGGCGTGGAAGCAGACGAGCGTCCCCACTCAGTCGGCCGCCGCGACGGCTTGCTTCACAGCGCCCGAACTCTCCCACGACGCGATCACGTCATCGGCCACACCCCAGTCGGCGAGCACGTCGCGGGTGTGCGCGCCTGGGAACGCAGGCGGCATCGAGACCTCGGGCACGGTTCGGCTGAAGCGCGGTGCCGGCGCGGGCTGCGTCGTTCCGGCGATGTCGATGAACGTGTTGCGCTCCATGTTGTGCGGGTGCTGGGCGGCCTCGCCCATGGTCAACACCGGCGCGAAGCACACGTCGGTGGCCTCCATGATCTCGCACCACTGCTCACGGGACTTCTGGGCGAACACCTCGGTCAGACGCGCTTTGAGGGTGGGCCACTCGGCGGCATCCATCTGTTTCGCAAAACCGTCGTCGCCTTCGAGGCCGGTGAGCCGCATGAGTTCGGCGTAGAACTGTGGTTCGATCGATCCGAGCGAGATGTAGTTGCCGTCGTTGCACCGGTAGACGTCGTAGAAGTGGGCACCGGTGTCGAGGAGGTTGGTGCCGCGAGCGTTCTCGTCGAACATTCCGATCGAGCGGAACGCCCAGAACATCGACATCAAGACTGCTGCACCATCGACCATTGCCGTGTCGACGACCTGACCCTGGCCACTGCGTTGGCTCTCGAGCAGCGCGCACACCACGCCGTAGGCGAGAAACATCCCACCGCCGCCGAAGTCGCCGACCATGTTGAGTGGCGGCACCGGCGCCTCGCCGGCGCGCCCGAAGTGGGCCAATGCGCCGGCCAGCGCGATGTAGTTGATGTCGTGGCCGGCGGCTTGCGCGTACGGACCCTGCTGCCCCCAACCGGTCATGCGCCCGAACACCAGCTTGGGATTGCGTTCGAAACACTGATCCGGGCCGACTCCGAGTCGTTCCATCACGCCCGGGCGGAAGCCTTCGATGATGGCGTCGGCCGACTCGACGAGTGTCAGCAGCGCCTCCACACCGCCGGGATGCTTCAGATCGATCGCAACGTTGCGACGTCCGCGCAGCAGCACGTCGTAGTGCGCCCCGTCAGGCAAGGACCCGCGAATCGCAGCGGAGCGTTCGACACGCACGACCTCGGCTCCCATGTCGGCGAGCAGCATCGCCGCAAACGGTCCCGGACCGATCCCCGCGATCTCGATGATGCGGTACCCGCTCAGCGGTCCTGCCACGTTGTTCCTCCTGGGGTTGATGGGCTCATGGCGTGGATGCCAACGCGGCTCGTACGTGTCCGCCGATCGCCTCGGCGAGCACCGGCCACAGCGGCCTGGGCATGTCGTGGCCCATGTCCGACAGCAGCAGATACTGCGCGCCCGGAACGAGTTCGGCCGTCCGTTCGCCGCCGCCCGGCGTGATCAGGGTGTCGTCGCGCCCGTGAATGACCAGCATCGGCACGTCGAGCGCGGCCAGCCCCTCGCTTCGGTCCCCGCTCGCGTAGATCGCCGCGAGCTGTCGGGTGGCGCCCTCCGGGTAGAAGCATCGGTCGAACTGCTCGGCGGCGATCGTCTGCACCCAGTCGGCGTCGAACCAACGCTTCGACATCCACACCTTCGCGTTCAGCGAGGCGGCGATGTACGCGGACCGAGTTGGTGGCGGCGGCGCCAGGAGCGCATCGCGGGCTTCGGGTGTCGGTGATCCGACGCGAGGGTCGCCGGGACTGCTCATCACCGAGACGACGCTCGCGATCCGCGTCGGGTGCTCGATCGCCATGGTCTGCACGATCATTCCGCCCATCGAATTTCCCACGAGATGTGCTCGCTGTGCTCCGAGATGATCGAGCAGGCCGATTCCGTCGGCCGCCATGTCGGACAGCGTGTACGGAACCGGCGGGACGGGTTCGGCGGCCAGAACGGCAGAGAGCACGGCGCCCGGAGACACCTTCTGGCCGTCGAGCTTGCTCGACAGCCCCACGTCACGATTGTCGAATTGCACCACGAAAAGACCCTGCGCAGCGATCTGTTCGATGTAGGCCTGTGGCCACGAGATCAGCTGCGTCGTGTAACCATTGACCGCCAACAGCACGGGGTGAGACGGGTCGCCGGTGGTTCGATACTCCAGCTCGATCCCCGAAGGCAGCAACGCGCGTGGCATGACGGCGAGTGTTGCAGAACCTGGTGCCGGATCTCGATACCGTGCGGACCGTGCAGCGAGTCCACGCCCCTGGGCGGGTGAACCTGATCGGTGATCACACCGACTACACGGGCGGGTTGGTCTTCCCGATGGCCATCGATCGGGGCACGACGATCGCCTTCGGCGCGTCGCCCGACCGCATCAGGCTCACCTCGACCGACGAACCCGGCACGGTCGATCTGGCTGTCCCCGTCGGCGACGACCCGCGCCACGTCGTGCCACAGTGGGGCACCTACGTCGCGGCAATGGCGTGCGAACTCGGCGCCGAACGCGGCCTGCAGGGCGAGGTCACCTCGAACATCCCATCGGGCGCCGGGCTGTCGTCGAGCGCCGCGCTCGAATGCGCCATCGGCCTTGCGCTCGGCTTCGACGGAACCTC
>JBGTEH010000527.1:0-3963 GCA_041747915.1 Ilumatobacteraceae bacterium | reverse complement strand
GCGGCGACGTTGTAGGCGCCCGCCGGGACTGGCGGACGGTCGCCATCGGGCGGGACCAGGGCTCGGAGATACCGCTCGGTCTCAGGCGTCTGCGCCTCGACCTCGAGTCGATCCGTCAGGACGAGCACGACCGGACCCGCCCATGGGTGGCGGTCATGGGTGTTGGTCGGTTGGGAGAAGGTCCGCAGGGTGCACCGTCGCAGAGCTGCGGTGATGGCCGGAACGTGCTGAGCGACAATTCGGGCGTGTTCGTCGGTGAAGACGCCTGCGGAGCGCCACAGATCGAGGAACGCCCAGCACCCGAAACGGTCTCGGAACACGATCGACGCGACATCGCTCACGTCATGGGCGGCGAGGAGCTCCCGCCACACCAGGCTCCGCTCGAGTTGGCCGCCGGTTGCCGAGTGAAGACGAGCGATCGGTTCGGTCTGGTGGGTCCAACGGTTGAGCTCGGTGGCGTACTTGAGACCGATCAGCCGTGGCAGGTCGGGGAGGCAAGGGACATCAGCGACTGGAGCGATACCGACCTCGCTGGTCGGATCCGTGAGCAACCAGGCGAACGAGTCGAAGGGAACGAGCTGGCGCAGCTCATCGAGCAACGAGAGTCGGAGATCTCGCGCGTCGTCGATGCGCTCGCACAGCTCCGAGATCGACATCCGCAAACGTTACGCCCGACATCGGCAGAGGATCCCACATTCCTGGGATACCGGTGAAGAGTCAACGGTCGTACGTTCCGACCATGTTCATCCTCCACATCGAACACCCGATCACCGACTTCGGGACCTGGGCGGCCGCCTTCGACCGATTCAGCAATGCACGCCGGGAGGCAGGCGTGCGATCCCACCGCGTGCTCAGACCGGTGGATGATCCGTGCCACGTCATGGTCGATCTCGAGTTCGACACCGACGACGCCGCACTCGCTTTCCGCCAGTTCCTCCAGACCGTGATCTGGGCAGTTCCCGAAAACGCCCCGGCGCTGGCGGGCGACCCACGGGTAGTCGTGCTCCGCGCCGAGGCCGTGTCGAGTGCGGGAGCATCACAAGCCGCCGAGTGTTGACGGGATTATCCAGTGCGCTGCTTGGTCCGAACTCGCACATCGGACCTGGGGGTTTGGCGGTTTTCTGCATGTTGATATGCGGTGCCTGACGCGATGCCCGGGCCGCGAAGCCGCCATGGTCCCTCGACGGCCGGCGGCCGACAGACGCTGTCGCTGTCGCTATTGCCTGATTGGCTCACACCGGGTCGGGACGTTCGCTGACGAACATCGGAGCGCCGCCGCGGGGTTGACTGACGATCAGCCCGACGGGTTCGGGGATGGCTGTCGACGTGGGGCGAATGTCGAGGCGTTGGGCGAGTCGCGAGAGGATCAAGGTGAGTTCCATCTGGGCGAGCGCGAAGCCGACGCACATCCGCGGGCCGCGACCGAATGGGACCCACGCCTCGTCGGCGAGTGCCTGCTGAGACGTGTCGAGGACCGTGAACCGGTCCGGATCGAATCGGTCGGGTTGGACCCATGCCGACGGGTCACGGCCTGCGAGGTACGGCGACCAGAGCATCAACGTGCCCTTGGGTATGACGTGCTGGCCGAGTCGGATCTCTCCAGCTGTCGTCCGTGCCGACACACCCGACGCGGGATGGAGACGCAGCGACTCACGCATGGTGCGGCGTGCCAGGTCGAGTGCCGTCAGCGCAGCGTTGTCGGGGGGTGCGCCGGCGGCGCCGCCCAGTACGTCGTCGGCTTCGCGGCGGAGCGCGGCCCAGAGTCTCTCGGAGTTCGTGGCTTCCCACAGCATCCACGCCAGCGACGAGGCTGTGGTGTCGTATCCGGCCCCGATGAGCGTCTTGACCTGATCTCGGATCTCTTCGTCGGAGAGGTCGCTGCGGTGAACGAGTGCGTCGAGGACGTCACCGGTGTCGTCGCCGACCGGTGGATCGACGCGTGATGCGTCGATCGCGTCGTCGATGACGGCGTCGAGCGCTCCGCGATCCCGGCGCACCGCGGCTCGTTCGGTCCACGGGAACGGGTGCGGGAACTGGCGGAAGAGTGGCCGTGACAAGTAGAGCTGGCTGCGAGCGAATCGCTGGTCGATGTCGTCGATCCGGGTGGCGAGGCGTTCGCCGAACAACGTCCGGAGCACAATGTCGATCAGGAGCCGTCGACCGAACGGGTAGAGGTCGACGGCGGTCTCGGGCGTCGATGTTGCGAGCAGCTGATCGATGGCTGCGTCGGTGCGATCGACGATCATGGGGATCCAACGCTCGAGCCGTCGTCGGCTGAACGCCTGCTGGACGGACCCTCTGCGTCGCTTGTGGTCGTCGCCGTCGGACGAGATCATCGTCGTCTTGCCAACGACGAATCCGAACGGGCTGATCGGTATGTCGTAGGTGAATCGGTCGTTGGGGAGCATCAGCAGCTCCCGGATCAGAGCTGGCTGGCCGATGATCGTCATGCGGAGCGGCCCGGCACCGAGCCCACAGATCGGCCCGTACGCGGAGGCGACGTCATCGAGCGCGGACTGCGGAGTGCTCATGAGCCGGCGCATCAGTCCGACCTGGTCGCGGCGTGTCGGCCGTGGGACCGGCACGGTCGGTGTTCCATGGGTGGTCGAGACCGGTTCAACGTCCATCATCGGGTGTCCGATCGGTGGGGAAAGCGGGAACGATGCTTCGGTGCTGCCGGGTCGCGTGACGACGGCACGGAACCGATCGCTCCCGCGGGTTCATCGGGTCGGTGAACGGTGACAACGCCGTTGTCTCGCTCGTGTGCGGCCGGTCGGTCGTAGGTTGCGTCCTCCTCGATGAAGATGCACTCTCCGGGACATTCGAGCGCCGCATCGATGACGTTGGATTCGAGCGCACGTGCCACGGGCACGATGCTGAGGCGCTGGCCAGGACCGGTCGCGAACGACGTCCCGGCCTCGCGCACGTAGGACATGCCGTCCTCGAGCAGCATGAACACCTCGGGACAGTGGTCGGTGCACAACCCGTCGCCGGTGCACAGGTCCTGATCGATCCAGACGCGCATCACACCCCTCCTCCGTGAGCGGCGACGATCTCCAACAATACGTCAGCCGCTGTTTCCCAATCGCCGCCGAACCCATCGAGGCGCAACTTAACGCCCCGGTCGTCCGGGAGCGTGAGTTCGACGTACGCCGTCGCATGATCGGAGTTCGGTGTGTAGACGGCCAAGATCCCGACTGCTGTCTGTTCACCCGGGACGACGACATCGAGCGTGTCGTAGTCCCACTGCTCCATCATCTCGAACGAACCGATCTGGAGCACCCCGAACGCCGACCCGACAGTCAGCGGGACCGTCACGAGGCCGGTGTCCACGTCGTGGAACGCACCCAGCGGCCACAACATGGGGCCGTCGTTGACGTCGAGCACGGGCTCGACCGCTGCGTGAGCTGCTGCCAACCAGCCGAGAGGTACCGCGTCCTCAGAAGCTGGACAGGCAGGACTGCTGGTGTGCGACGGCTTGGATGAAGCGTCTGTCGGGGTTCCGACTGGACGGCGTGTCCCTTCCCAATGGCCCGCCGCGTTTACCGACGAAAGCAGCACCGAAACCCACTGATCACAGTGATCCAACGCGCCGCCGAAACGTTGTCGGTCGTCGACGCTCGCTGCTGAATGGTGACCTTTGGCCCTGGGGCCTGTGACCCCAACGGTTCATGCTGAGTGATGCAGCTCCCGAATCCCAAGGAGCGTCATTCGTACAAGGAGCAACATCATGAAAGCACTCGTGTACCACGGTCCGACCAACGTGGCATGGGAGGAGGTCGACATGCCGACCGTCCGCGATGACACCGACGCGGTCGTACGTGTCGACGCGACCACCATTTGCGGGACCGATCTCCACATTCTCAAAGGTGACGTCCCCGCAGTGACCGATGGTCGCATCCTCGGCCACGAAGCTGTGGGAACCGTCGAGTCGATCGGCACGGGTGTGAAGCGGGTGAAGGT
>JBGTEH010000526.1:0-4092 GCA_041747915.1 Ilumatobacteraceae bacterium | reverse complement strand
AGGAGCGGCCGGGGCGGCCGGCGCCGGCGCATTCGTCGCGGAGCCATTGCTCGCGGCCGGTGCCGGAGCGACCTCGGTATCGGACGGTTCACGATAGGCCGCCACGACGGCTTGAACCTGGGTCGACTTTGCAGCCGCGGCGGCGACGCTGGGAGCCTGCGACTGGTAGTCGGCGAAGAACTCCTTCCACGAGTCGCTCACCGACGCTGGGTCGGAGACGAACTGCTCGTACATCTCCTCGACGAGCCACGAGTTGGCCCCGAAACCCGATCCCGAACCCTGACCCTCTGGTGCTGCCACGGGCGCCAGCGTACCGCTCGGGCCAGTCGCCGACCGGGCCAACCGCCCGGCGTCCGGCGATCACCGACCCAAGAAAATCCGTTTGCGGCGCGAACTTCGTGAGCTGCTCCACCCAAAGCGCGCCGCAAACGGAATGGCCGGGCTCTGGTGGTCCCACCAACAATCCGTTTGCGGCGCGAACTTCGTGAGGCGCCCCGCACAAAGTGCGCCGCAAACGGAACTGGGGGCGGCACACAATCTTGACCAATCCTTGACGTCGCAACCTTGACCACTGTCGGTGCGGTCGGGCTACGTTCGGTGGTCACCGCCGAGACGTCAAGGGTTCACACCGAAACGCCTCACACACCGACAGGGGAACCGCATGGAAATGGCACGACTGAGCACCGGCGAAATGCTGAGTGGCAATGACATCGACGCCAACGCCAATCGCGAGCGCACCCGTCAGAAGCGGCTGCGCAAGACGTTCGTCGTGCTCGCTGCAGTGTTCAGCTACCTGTTGTGGCGCCTGGTCAACGACAACCCGATCCGCCCGGGCATACCGGGCTGGCTGACCGGCAACCCCGAGATCGTGATCGCCGTCGGACTCATCCTGATCCTCGGCACCGTGATCTTCATCCCGCTGATCACCGCAGGCAAGTCTCCGCACACGCTGCTGCGGGCGTCGGACTCGAACATCCGCCTCGACGACGTGGTGGGCGCCGACCAGACCAAGCGCGAAGCGATCGACAGCATGAACCTGTTCCTTGCGTCGGAGACCTTCCAGCGCGAGATGGGCGGCAACGCTCGCCGCGGTGTGCTCTTCGAGGGCCCTCCGGGCACGGGCAAGACCTACCTCGCCAAGGCGATGGCCGCAGAGGCCGGCGTGCCGTTCCTGTTCGTGTCCGCCAGCGAGTTCCAGTCGATGTACTACGGCCAGACGAACAAGAAGATCCGATCATTCTTCAAGGCCCTGCGCAAGGCGGCCCGTGACGAAGGCGGCGCGATCGGCTACATCGAGGAATTCGACGCCATCGGTGGCGCCCGCAGTGGGATGAACAGTGGGTCGATGCGCGAGGGCATCGTCGGTGTCGTCAACGAGTTGCTCGTCCAGATGCAGAGCTTCGACCTGCCGACGGGCCGCCAGAAGTTCCAGGCCGGGCTGATCGACTGGATGAACAGCTTCCTGCCCGCCGACCGTCGACGTCCTCGGCCCAAGCGCACGGAAGCCAACATCCTCATCGTGGCATCCACCAACCGCGCCTCCGACCTCGACCCGGCACTCCTGCGTCCGGGGCGCTTCGACCGTGTGATCGGCTTCAATCTGCCTCCGCGGGCCGACCGGATGGCAATCGCCGAGTACTACCTCGCAAAGAAGAACCACGACGACGCCGTCACCGCCGCCCTCATTGCCGACCTGTCGGCGGGGTACACACCAGTCAAGATCGAGAAGCTGCTCGACGAGGCGCTGATCATCGCGCTGCGCTACAGCCGCACGTCGATGACCGTCACCGATGTGCTGCAGGCGCAGTTGGTCACCGAGATCGGCGTCGCGCACGAGATGGGCTATCACCCCGACGAGCGCCGACGCATCGCGATCCACGAAGCGGGCCATGCGCTCGCCGCCGTACTCACGCGGCGCGACGTCAAGATGGCGTCGGTGTTGCGCCGATCCTCGGCGCTGGGCCTCGTCGCCCACGGCGATGTCGAGGAGCGATTCCTCAAGACTCCGAGCGACGCGCGCGACCTCATAGCGGTTGCGCTCGCCGGTCGGGCCGCCGAACTGCAGGAGTACGGCGAGGCGTCGAGTGGCATCTCGTCGGACCTCGCCGTGGCGACCAACATCGCCTCGCAGCTCGTCGGTCAACTCGGCAACGGGCCTGGGCTCCTGAGCTTGGAAGCCGCGGCGATGCCGACAGCGGCGAACCTGGTGGCCAAAGTACTCTCCGACGAGCCGAGCCGACAGGCGGCCGAGGCGCTCCTGGCCGAGGGCGCAGACCGCGCCGCAACAATGACCTCGAAGTATCGCGACGCGCTGCTGCGTATCGCCAACGGCCTGTGCGAGAGCGATGAGATGGAAGGCGATCAGATCAAGGCGATCGTCGCCGAGTACGCCGACGTCACCGAACGCCGCGGCCCGGTGCGCATCTCCCCGAATCCCGACGTTCACACGGTGACATGATCCGCCTGACGCCTCGGCGGTGACGACTCGGCGGTGCGTTCAGTTGTGACGTGTCAGATCCGTTCGAGCACGTCGCCGTCGAACAGCGGCGTGATGCCGTACGCCTCGATGTCGGCGCGCATCTCGGCGTCGGTCGGCGCCGTGAGATCGCCCGTCGCGGCCTCGACGACGGGAGCGAGCAGTCGGGCATCGCTGGAGGTGTTGAGAAACAGCTGCGGGTTCGTCAGCACGAACCGCACGGCACGACCGATGGCGGCGGGGTCGGTGAGCGGCTCGTACCAGCTGAAGTGCGCAGCGGACTCGTCTGACCAGCGACCGCAGGCGATCGACTTGATGGTCTGCACGGCGACGTCACGGTCAGCACACAGATCGAGCAGTTCGTCGACGTCGGAGCGATAGGCGGGATTCTCGAGCAGCACGAAGTTCACCGGGAACAGCACCGACGCGAAGTCGAACCGCTCGAGGCTGCGCAGGTGCATCCCGGGGATGCGCACACCGTGGCCGGTCACCCCGATGTGGCCCACCAACCCTTCGTCGCGCGCTTGCGCCAGTGCCTCGACCGCGCCACCAGGGGCGAAGGCCACGTCGAACTCGTCGGGCTCGACCAGGTTGTGGAGCTGGATCAGATCGACGCGCTCCACGCTCATGCGTTCGAGCGACTTCTCCAGCTCGACGCGTGCCTTCGAGCCGACGCGCTCGCCCGTCTTGGTCGCCAGGAACACCTCGTTGCGATGATCGGCGAGCCACGGCTTCAGCCGATCCTCCGATGCGCCGTACCCCGCCGCGGTGTCGATGTGGTTGATCCCCCACGCCTCGACCTCGGCCATCGTCGCATCGGCGCGGGCCTGACTCATCGCGCCCAGCGCAGCGGCGCCGAAGATCACGCGAGTCGAGTCGTGGCCGGCGAACGGTGCGGTGGGCAACGAGGTCATGACGACGACGCTACCGATCCCTCGGTCTGGGATGATCACCGCGTGGACATCGACGTCGACGGATTCCAGCGCGACGGCGCGACTGTGGCACGCGGAGCGGTCGACGCCGACGCTCTCGAAGTGTTGGCGCAGGGCGTCGAGTACAACCGGACCAATCCGAGCGAATGGTCACACTGGTACACCGACGCCGACGAGGCCGTGGGGTTCTGGAGCGACTACGTCACGTGGCCGCACGTCGAGCAGTACCGGCGAGTGGTCTTCGAGAGCGGACTGGCCGACATCGCCGGCCGCTCATGCAGTCGGCAACCGTGCGGTTCTTTCACGAGCACGTTCTGGTCAAGGAGCCGGGCGCCGCGGAAGCGACGCCGTGGCATCACGACGATCCGTACTACGGCATCGACGGAATGCAGAATGTCAGCATGTGGATCGCGCTCGACCCGTTGCCTGCCACGTCGGGTCTGCAGTTCATTGCCGGGTCACACCTGTGGGGCCGGCGCTTCGTGCCGCGCAGGTTCGTCGACCACACGCCGTACGGCGCGGCCGAAGAGCGCTTCGAACTGCTGCCCGACGAGGCCGAACTGCTCGATGGCGCGGCGGTGATCGGGTGGGACATCGAGCCGGGTGACGTGGTGGCGTTCCACTTCCGCACGCTGCACGGTGCACCCGGCAACGATCTCCCGACCCGCCGCCGGGCCGTCAGCC
>JBGTEH010000525.1:0-3617 GCA_041747915.1 Ilumatobacteraceae bacterium | reverse complement strand
CAGCACGGTCTCGCCCGGTTCGGCGAACTGTTGGAGTCGCTGACACAGGTTGACCGCATCGCCGACGAGCGTGTACTCGACGCGTTCCTCGCTCCCGAGGAGGGCGGCGGCGACGGTGCCGGTGCTCAACCCGATCCCGAGACCGAACGGCGTGCGACCCTCGGCGGTCCACTCTGCGTTCACTGCGTCCTGGGCCCGGTGCATCGCCAGTGCGGCGGCGAGGGAGCGATCGGCGTGGTCTGTCGTCGCGACCGGCGCGCCGAAGACGGCCATCACCGCGTCGCCCACGTACTGCATGACCGTTCCTCCCTCGGAAAGAATGGCACGGTTCATCTCGGCGCGATGGCGGTTGAGCTGCTGGGCGAGAACTGCCGGGTCGGCGTGTTCCGCGATCGACGTGTATCCACGGATGTCGCTCATCACGACGGTCACGTCGAGGGTCTCGGTTTCACCGACCGCCCTTCCCTCGGCGATGAGCTGATCGGCCACTCCGGTGGGCAGCAGTCGGCTGAGGCTTTCGCCCTGTTCCTCGCGCTCGACGATCGCCCGATGGAGCCGCCGCAGCCGGTCGAGTGCCCCGGCCTGGCCGCTCGACACGCCCTCGGCCAGATGGACGAAGAGGCGTTCGACCCGGTCGTCCATCGCCGACGGGGTGGTGTTGAGCGCCGCGGCGATCGACTTGATCGTGCGGCCGTTCGCCACCATCTCGAGCAGTTCGTCGTCGTCGGTGCTCAGTCCGCCCGTACGACGCACTGGGTTGATCAGCGCGGACACGATCACCGGATCGAGCATCGAGCCGCCTGTTGCGACCTCGCGAATTGCACGCGAGAGCTGGTCGCCCTCGGCGATGCGATCCTTCAGGAGGTAGGCGTATCCGGCGGAACCTTCGGCGAGGAGCGAGACCGCATAGTCGGGATCGTCGTACTGACTGAGGATCACGATGCCGGTACCCGGATGACGCTTGCGGATCTCCTTGCAGGCGTCGATGCCTTCCGACTCGAAGTGCGGAGGCATGCGGATGTCGCTGACGACCACGTCCGGATGGGCCTCGCAGGCGCCGGCCACGAGCGTGTCGTAGTCCTCGGCCACCCCGATGACCTCGACGTCGGGATCGCGCTGCAGCATCGCGCTCACCCCGGCTCGGATGATCGCGCTGTCGTCAGCGAGAAAGACAGTGATTGCGCCCATTGCTCCACCACTCTGCACGGTTCGGCCGGAGAGGGCGAGGGCGTCACCCTGCGTCGTCGTGGGGGTGCCAGCTACACCGTGGCGGGCGGGGGTGCACCCTTCCGGTCGACGACGAGACGGGTGTAGAACTGAACACCGATGTGTGGGACGACGACTCGGTGCTGACTTCGGCTGATCGCCTGCGCGCTCGCTCGTTGCTGCGTCGCCATTGGAAGGCCACGATTGCCCTGGGACTGTTCGCCGGGATCGCCGGCGGAGCGGCTCTCGGCGTGTGGGGGATCGCTCGACGGACGTCGACGGTGTACGACCGTTTCGTGGCGTACGAGGACGCCGCGACGTTCCTCGTGCTCGGATGTTTCGAAGGGGTCTCCGAGGAGGAGATCTTCGCCGACCTCCACGAGGCCTGCGGTCAGTACGACTATGCGGACCTGCTCGCGTTCCTCGAGACCGTCCCCGGAGTGGAAGCGGCCGGACGGGGGACGCAGATCATCGGCAACGTGGCGCCTGCCGACCGCCCCGAGGACGGGTGGCGACAGCTCGTGCCCGTCGTGCTCGACTTCGACGGTCTGCAGGCAATCGGTTCGCCCATCGTTGTTGCGGGCCGACTGGCTGATGCGGATGTCGCCACCGAGGCGACGATCAACGAGGAGGCGAGTGACCGATTGAGGGTCGGGGTGGGCGACGACCTGCTCATCACGCCGTACCGGTCGGACGAATTCGATCTCGCTGGTGAGGGCACCGCGCCGCCCGGCGGCGAGGAGACCACGGTCACCGTGGTCGGGATCACGCGCCGACCGAGCGACCTCGTCGGCCGACTCGGCGCGACGACCATCTCCGATGACACCAGTGCTGTACTGCTCGGGCCCGCCTGGTGGCAACAGATCCAGGGCAATGCTGCCTATTACGGCCTCGCAGTGACCGCGAAACTGGCGCCGGGCACCACGAACGACGACGTGATCGGGTTGATCCGTGACCGGTGGCCGGAGCGGGTTTGGGATTTCCAAACCGGCGCGCTCGTCGGTACTGGCGACGACCAACAAACCGTTCAGGATGCGATCGGACTCCAGACACTCGGGCTGTTCCTCATCGCCGCCGTGGTCGCCATTGCCGCAATGCTGTTCGCCGGACAGGCGGTGTCGAGACAGTCGCGTGGGGAATCGAGCGACGCGGCGGTCCTCGATGCGTTGGGGATGACCCGAGGGGGAATGGTCACTGCCGGCGCGATCCGCGCGGTTGCGATTGCGGCGGTGGCCGTCGTCGTGGCCCTCGGGGTGACCATCGCGCTGTCGCGTTTCGGGCCCGTCGGAATCGGACGCGCCGCCGAGCCGTACCCTGGCATCAGCGTCGACGGACTCGTGCTGGCCGTCGGTCTTCCGGTCGTCGCGTTGTCGGTCATCGCATTCGCGCTCGTCCCGATCGCGATGCTCGGGCGGCGATCGATCCCCGAGCCGTCGTTGAATTCGTCGTCTCGAACGCTGGCGTTGCTGCCACCGCCAGGCGTCGCTGGTTGGGCGATGTCGAACTCGCGCCGATCCGGGCGGTTGGCGTTGGGCTCGGCCATCGCTGGTGTGGCGTTCGCCGCGGCCGCCGGCATTGCGGCATGGTCACTCGTGTCGAGCTACGACGAATTACGGGCCGATCCGGCGAGGTACGGCTCGACCTGGGACGCCTTGGTCGGCAACGTGGCGGATCCGTCCCAGAAGGTCGAGACGCGCGAACGCCTCGCTTCGATTCCAGGGATCGATGCGGTTGGACTTCGGTCGCTCGAATCGGTCGGCGGCGACCCCGACTTCGTCATCTACGCCGGCGAACCGTTCCTCGGCGACGCCACGTTGGGGACCATCACGGCGGGGCGGGCACCATCGTCGTCGACGGAGATCGCGCTCGGCAGCACGAGCATGGACGAGTTCGACGTGGCGGTCGGCGAGCAGGTCTCGTTCACCGATCCGAGTGATCCGTCGTCCAGCTTCTCGTTCGATGTCGTCGGTGAAGTGGTGGTCAACAACGGGTTGTCGGATCGACCCGGCGTCGGCGGGCTCGTGACCAACGACGCCATGGACACGCTGTCGGCCGAAGCGCTCAGCCAGAACTACGCCGTGTGGGTCGAGGACGGAGCGGACCGCAGTGCCACCTTGGCGTCGCTGCAGCAAGCATTCCCTGCGTGGTACTTCGAGACGAGCACTCCGAGCCAGGTCACCAACCTGGGCCTCATCTCGGGGCAGCCGACGTTCCTCGCACTCATCATCGCCGTGCTCGCCGGAGCGGCGCTGATCCACGCCCTGGTCACGTCGGTACGTGGCAGCCGCCGACAGATCGGTGTGCTGAAGTCGATCGGGTTCACGAACCGTCAGGTGATCGCGACTGTTGCGTGGCATGCGTCGTTGTTGTCGGCGGCGGCCCTCGTCGTCGGCATCCCACTGGGCGTCGTC
>JBGTEH010000524.1:0-13606 GCA_041747915.1 Ilumatobacteraceae bacterium | reverse complement strand
GCTGCCGGCCGTAAGGGCCCGGAAGCGGTCGACGTCAAAGTCGTCTGAGGAGGCGTTCCGATTGGCTCGAAGTCCCCAGTCCTACCAGAAGCGACAACGAGAACTCCGCAAGAAGGAGCGTAAGGCCGAGAAGCTTGCCGTTCGACACGGCAAGTCGGACTCCGACGAGGAGCCCAGCGATGGGCCCGACGAGGACGCTCTGCTCGAGGAGTTCCGTCAGCTGAACGAGAAGTTCGCGGCCGGCGACGTCGAGGAGGATGACTTCGAGTACCGCAAGGCGGAGATCTTCGCTCAACTCGGTCTCGGGGAAGCCCCCGAGCCCCGCGAGGAAGCCTCCGAATCGGTCGACTGACTCCACGAACGACTACGATCACGTGAACAACCCCCGGCCGGTCCGGGGGTTGTTCACGTTTTCAGCCCAGCGCGCGTGATCGCAGCGAACGTGACGGCCGCGGCCTGGGCGACGTTCAGGGAGTCGACCGAGGCGGCGATCGGGATTCGTACGCGGTGATCGGATGATTCGATGACGGCTCGGCTCAGCCCCGGACCCTCGGCGCCGAGATAGACGGCGAGGCGTTCAGCGGGGTGCAGGCTCCAGAGGTCGCGTGCATCGCCAGCCGGTGTCATCGCCCACGTCTCGAACCCGGCTCGCCGAAGATGATCGGTCACCGCCGACCAGGGTTCGACCCGTGCGATCGGCAGCGTCAGCACCTCACCCATGCTCACCCGCACGGTGCGACGACTGTACGGATCGGTACACGCGGCGTCGATCAGGAGTGCGTCGAGCCCGAATGCTCGCGCCGCTCTGGCGATGGCCCCGAGGTTCTCTGCATCGTTGAGACCCTCGAGTACGGCGACCCGCGTGGCGCCGACGAGGACGTCGGCGATCGATGGGATCGGGCGTCGTTGAGCGCACGCGATGACGCCTCGATGCAGATCGAAACCGACGACGTCGGCAATCACACTCCGATTGGCGACATAGACCGGCACCAGACGGGAAGCCAACACAGCGGCATTCACCGCGAACCGCTCGACTCGTGAGGGAGCGAGGAGTACCGAACGCAAGGCGTGACCGGATTCGATCAGACGGTCGATCGCTACGTAACCCTCGGCGATGAAGATCCGCTCGCCCTCGTATCTGCGTCGAAACGCCTGGTCGTTGAGCGCTCGGTAGTCATCGAGTCGGACATCCGCGGGGTCGTCGAGAGCGACCGTCATCGGGCGAACACCTGCGTGTCATCGGCGAAGGACTTGAACTCGAGTGCGTTGCCGGCCGGGTCGAGCAGGAACATCGTCGATTGTTCCCCGACACCGCCGGCGAAGCGGGTGTGCGGCTCGATGACGAACGAGGTTGCGTTCGCTGTCAATCGTTCCGCGAGCGCCCGCCAGTCACCTGCCTCCAACAGCACGCCGAAGTGGGGGATCGGCACGTCGTCGCCGTCAACCGGGTTCGACACGGTCGCCACTCGATGGGCGGGGTCGAGGTGGGTCACCAACTGATGACCGAACAGGTCGAAGTCGACCCACGAGTCGCTCGAGCGTCCCTCGCGACAGCCGAGCAGTTCCCCGTAGAACGCACGCGCCGCGTCGAGATCGTCGACCGCAATTGCGAGATGAAAGCGCGGACGCTCGCTCATCCGATCATTGTGGCAGCGCGTAGGTGCCCTGCGCGGTGGCGGTCGGTCGTTCCTCGCGATCATCGCACCAGACCCGAACGGTGCCTACCACGTTGCGGCGGCCCGCTACATCGAGGGTGGCGCGCGCCCACAGCACCGAGCCCTGCGCGGGCCGCAGGAATCGGATGGAGAGTTCCGACGTGAGCGCCATTGGTTCGATGCGACCGGTCGAAGCGAACACGAGATACCACAGTGCCGCATCGGCGAGGCCGAACTGCGATGGGCCCGACACGAACGCGCCCGGACGCAACTCGAACTCGGAGATCTCGCGTCGTGCGACTGCGAATCCGGAGCCGATGTCATGGCATGAGTTGTTCGATCCGGGGAACAACTCGCCGATCATCTCGTTGATCGCGTCAGTGGTGGGGACCTGGATCAGGTCGGGGGAGGCCATGGCGCGACGCTAGCGAGCTTCGCCCGCGCCCCGAAACCGTGGCATCGTGTCCGCCATGAGCGAAACACCCGCCGACTCCGCTCCGCCACCGATCACCCTCGATCGGGTCGTGGTCGTCGGCGCGTCGCTCGCTGGGCTGCGCGCCGCCGAAACGCTGCGCCAGCACGATGCTGTCGGCTCGGTGATCGTCATCGGCGACGAGCTGCATCACCCGTACGACCGCCCACCACTGTCGAAGAAGCTGCTCTCGGGCGAGTGGGAACCGGACCGAATCCATCTCCGCCAGCCCGACGTGTTCGACGAACTCGATGTCGAGTGGCGCCTCGGTGACGCTGCCGTCGGCCTCGATCTGAAGGCGCGACATGTGCAGATGGCGAACGGCGAGCCGATCGCGTTCGACGGGCTCATCATTGCCACGGGCGCTCGCCCACGGCGCCTCGCCGGACACGATGACTTCGATCACGTTCACGAGCTGCGATCGCTCGACGACGCTCTGGCGCTTCGCCGAGAGATCGCCCCGGGTGGGCGACGTGTGGTCGTGATCGGTGCTGGCTTCATCGGCTTGGAAGCCGCCGCGACGGCGAGCGCCCTGGGCAACGACGTCGTGGTGCTCGAAGGTGCCTCGGCGCCACTGATCCGTGGTCTCGGAGCAGAGATGGGCGAGGCGATCGCAGGGTTGCACCGTATCCACGGCGTGGACGTCCGCTGCGATGTGCGCATCGACGCGCTGGTCGACGCCGGGGTTCGACTTGCCGACGGTGAAGTCGTGCTCGCCGATGTGGTCGTCGTCGGTATCGGCGTGTCTCCGGCGACCGCCTGGCTCGCCAGTAGCGGGGTGCAACTTCGTGACGGAATTGTCTGCGCCGCCAGCCTTCAGGCGCTCGCCGAGGACGGGTCCGTTGTGCCCGGGGTGTTCGCCGCCGGCGACGTTGCCCGTTGGCCGAACGCGCTCTTCGACGAGGAGATGCGTGTCGAGCACTGGACGAACGCCGCCGAACAGGGCGCGATCGCCGCGACCAACCTCGTACATCTCGCGGCCGATGAGTCGCTCGAGGCGTACGCAGCGCTGCCGTTCTTCTGGAGCGACCAGTTCGAGCACCGCATCCAGTTCCTCGGCCGCTCCGCTGCTGACGACGAGGTCCGAGTGGTGGCCGGATCGGTCGCCGATGCGAAGTTCCTCGCGCTGTTCGGTCGCAATGGTCGCCTGCACGGTGCTCTCGGAGTGAACGCGCCGCGATGGGTCATGTCGACGCGCAAGCTCTTTCTCGATCACGCGAGCTGGGACGAGGCCGTCGCGGCGACGTCGGGGCTCGATGCGTAGGCTCGCCCGATGAGCGGTCATTCGCACCCGAGCGCTGTTGCGGCGCTCGGCGATCAGGCGGCTGCCCGGCTCGTCCACGCCCATCAGACGAGCGTGATGGCCTGAGCGTGGCCCGTCTCGACGCGACCCGTATCGGTGCCTGGCGAGGGCTCCAAGCGGTGGTCGGACAGATCGAACGGGGTCTCGACGAGGAACTGCGCGCCGACTGGGACATTCCGCTCGGCTGGTTCGACGTGCTGGCCTCGCTACAGCGGCTGGGGGGCAGGGCACGACCGTTGGATGTCGCGGCCGACCTGATGCTCCCGCCTTCGAGTCTGAGTCGTCGCCTCGATCGACTGCAGGAGGAGGGCTGGATCGCGCGTCACCGAGAGGTCCCCGGCGCCGATCATCGAGCTGTCGACATCGAACTCACCCGCACCGGTCGACGGCTGTGGCGTGAGATGAACGTGAGCTACCGCCGCGCACTCCAGGCGCAGTTTGCCATCCATCTCGACGAACGCGACATCGACGACGTCCGCCGTGTCCTCGATCTGCTGAGCGGTCTGGAGCCGCTCGACGACGGTGACATCAACAGTGACATCGACGTCACCGTCGAGGGCGATTCGCCTCACCGATAGCGTGAACTGATGCCGGCCGTTTCGACGATCATCTGGGTCGGTTTCGGCGTGCTGATGGGCTACGTCCTGTGGAAAACCGGGATCATGATGTTGCGCAGCATGACGGCGCTTCCACCGGAGCCGCCGCCGACTGGCGAGCTCCGCAAGGTGAACCGCAGGTATCGCTGCGATGTCTGTGGGGTGGAGCTGAGGTTGACAATGGCCCCCGACGACGATCCACCGCCCCCGCGGCACTGTTTGGAGGACATGATCGAGGTGGCGCCGCTGTACGACTGAGCCGATGTGGACTCGTCCCGTCAGCGGTCGCGAGCGAACTTGTCCACAGGGTGGGGACAGATTGGGTGAAACCACACCGATGTCGTTCGTCGTTGCCCACAGGCCCCGAATGTGTTGTTGCGAGTGTTGGTCAGCGCCACTTCGTAGCGGTGTAGAGACCCGCCAGGATGCAGCCCAACCCGACCAGCGTCGGGATGTTGCTGTCGGTCCAGATCAGGTATCGCGCCATGATCATCAGCCCGCCGGTGACGAGCAGCACGATCATGATGATCGGGATCCAGTGCGGTGGCACCAGTTCACGCTTGGTTGCTTTGGGCGTGTAGCGCGACGAAGCAACGGCGGCGTGGTGCGGCTGATTGTCGGTCTGAACGTTTCGATCCTCGGGTCGGGTCCCCTTCGGGGTGATCCGACCACCGCCCGTCTTTCGCTTCGGTGGAGCCATGCGCAACCGAGCATACGTGATGATGTCAACCGACCGCTCACGTCGGCCCAACACGATCCATACTGGACCGGTGACCCGCGTCCTCGTCATCGACAGCTACGACAGCTTCGTCTACAACCTGGTGCAGTATCTGGGGGAGTTGGGAGCTGACCCCACCGTCGTTCGCAACGATCAGCTGTCGGTGGCCGACGCGGTCGCCCTGCGACCAGACGCAGTCGTGCTCTCACCGGGCCCTGGGCGGCCGGAGACGAGCGGCATCATCTGTGAGTCGATCACTGCGTTCGCCGCGATCGGCACGGCGCTACTCGGTGTCTGTCTCGGGCACCAGGCAATCGGCTATGTCTTCGGCGCTGAGGTGGTGGCTGCTCCAGAGCTGATGCACGGCAAGACCTCCCCCATCATCCACGACGGCAGTGGCGTCTTCACCGGATTGAACTCACCGCTGACGGCGACGCGGTATCACTCGCTCACGCTGGCGCCCGACAGCATTCCCGCCGATCTGATCGTGACGGCTCGCAGCGCCGACGGGGTGGTGATGGGGGTCCGCCACCGAACGCTGGCCGTCGAAGGGGTGCAGTTCCACCCCGAGAGCATCCTCACGGGCCAGGGCCACGAACTGTTGGCGAACTTCCTCGCCGCTGCATAGTTCAGGGCGAGTAGTTCAGGGGGCGTCGTTCAGGGGGCGAGGGTCGTCGTGGTGGCCGCGGGCGGCGCTGTGGTCGTCGCCGGAATCGTGGTCGTGGTGGTCGAGGTGGTTGGCGGGATCGTGGTCACCGGTGCCACGGCGCGGCCGACCGTGACGGTGATGGCGGTGCCGGCGTCGACCTGCGAACCGGGCGGCAGACTCTGCGCCACGACGCGTCCGTCGTCGGGGCTACCTGCTGCGACATCGACGTAGTTGACGCTGGGTACGAGGCCCTCTTCGGTGAGGGTGTTGCGGGCCTGGGCTTCGGTTCGCCCGACCACTGCGGGCACGCGCACCGGTTCGGGTCCCCCCGACACGATGATCAGCACGTCGCTGCCCTTCGCGATCAGCTCGCCGGGCCCCGGACGGATCTCCATCACGGTGCCCTCGGCCACGGTCGGGCTCGACCTGATATCGGTGGTCACCACGAATCCGTACGGCGGTCCCTGCAGCACAGCGCGCGCCTCGAGTTCGGTCATGCCGATCACCTCGCCGGGCACCTGAACGCTCGAGGGGGGAGCAGCCACCACGAGGTTCACGACCGTGCCCTGCAGCGCGGGAGTGCCTGCCGCGGGGTCGCTCGAGATCACCGTGTTCTCCGCGAGGTCGTCGCGTTCTTCGTTCGTGATCGTTCCCACGACGAAACCGTCGGCGGCGAGCAGTGAGCTCGCCTCGGTGATCGGCAAGGTGACGACGTTGGGAATCGGCACCAGTTGCGGGTCGGGGTTGAAGAAGACCTCGACGGTGTCGGCCTTGAGGATCAGCGTGCCGGCGGGCGGGTCGGTGCGAATCACGAAGTTGACGGCAACGAGCGCACTCTCCTCGGGCGTCGTGACGAAGCGGATCTTCTTCTCGGTGAGATCGGCGATGACCTCGTCGAGGGGCCGATTGGAGTAGTCGTCGAGCACGAACTGGTTGGGCTCGGCGTTGCCCTCGTCGCCGCTGAGCGCTTGGAACAACAGGACGCCGCCGACCACCAGGAGGATCAGAGCGACGAAGGCGCCGAGTGCGTACCAACCGGTCCGCGACGGATTGGTGTCGTAGTACATCGCGTCGGCGGACGCGCCGGTCGGATATCCGGCCTCGACCATTCCCGTCGATGGCACCGTGCTGGCGCGCGGCGCACCCGCCGGCATCACGCCCGTCGGTGCAACGGTGGGGTTGATGGTCGTCGCTCCGGCGACGATTCCGGTCGCGGCAGCGGCACTGGCGGCCGCGGCGAGCGCCTGGACGGGTTCGTCGTTGCGAAAGCGGCGGAGATCGTCGCGCAATGCCGCTGCGCTGGGATAGCGCATCTTCGGGTCCTTGGCGAGCAGCTTAGCGACGATCGCCTCGAACGATCGCGGCACGTCGGCAACGATCTGTACGAGCGGCTGCGGGGCGTCGTGGACCTGCTTGTACGCGATGCTCACCGGGTTCTCGCCCGTGAACGGCGGGCGCCCTGCGACCATCTCGTACATCACGATGCCCAGCGAGTAGAGGTCGCTGCGCGGGTCGGGTTGCGCACCTTGAGCCTGCTCGGGCGAGAAGTACGTCGCCGTGCCCATCACCGATCCGACCTGGGTGAGGTTCGACTCGGTCGGCGCGTTGAGCGCCCTCGCGATGCCGAAGTCGGCAACTTTCACCTGGCCGTTCGTGCCGATCAGGATGTTTGCCGGCTTGATGTCGCGGTGAGCGACGTGATTGTCGTGAGCGAACCCCAGCGCGGCGGCAACCTCGCTCGCGATCTCCGCTGCCTGCTTCGAGGTCAGCTGCTTGTTCGTCGTGAGCACCTCGGCCAACGTGCGACCCTGCACCTCCTCCATGACGATGAAGTACGTGCCCTCGAACTTGCCCCAGTCGTACACGTTGACGATGTTCGGGTGCGACAGGCTGGCGGCCGATTGCGCCTCCCTGCGGAACCGCTCGACGAAGTTTGCGTCGGTGGCGAATTCGGGGAACAGCACCTTGACTGCGACTTGGCGGTCGAGCAACAGATCGCGCGCGGAGAACACGTCGGCCATGCCGCCGCGTCCGATCCGCTTGTGGATCTCATACCGGTCGTTGATGACCGTCGCCTCGCCGTTGTTCGTCACGATGTGCCTTCTGGGCTGGAACACGGGTCCTCAGCGCTGGGCAAGGTTATCGACCGGGGTCTCGGCATTGCTGGCAGGCGATCGCGCGCTCTCATCACGTTCCACCACCGGCAACATCAGACGTGACGGGCTGTGAGCCGGCGCCGGTGAGAAGGAAGTCGAGCATCCGCTTGGCGATCGGACCGGCGAGACGTCCACCGGTGACGGCCACCTCGGGGGTCGACTGCGTGTTCGTCAGCACGACCGACACCGCGTACTGCGGATCGTCGGCGGGTGCGAACGCGATGATCCATGCGTGCGACAGACCGGGATTCGACGGGTCGCCGAGCTGAGCGGTTCCGGTCTTCGCGGCAACCGGGACGCTGCCCTCCAACGCGATGCAGCAGCTTGCCGTGCCGCGTTCGGCGACCCCGATCATGAGCTGCTTCTCGATCTCGGCGGTTCCGGGCGAGACCGGGGTCTTCCACACCTCGGGCGTGGTCTGCTCGAGGACGCGGCCGGCCTGGTCGTAGGTTGCCTGCACCGCATAGGGCTTCATCATCTGGCCGGAGTTGGCGATTGCTCCGGCGACCATCGCCATGTGCAGCGGCACCATCTGTACCTCGCTCTGACCGAACCCGCGGATGGCCAAGAGGGGTAGCTCTTGGCCGAGGTTGTCGGTGGTGCCGAACGTGCTCGCAGCCGCGTTGGGCAGGTCGATCGGAATTGTCTCGCCGATGCCCCACGCTTCGGTCCCTGCGACCATTGCCTCGGGTCCGAGAAGTGTGGCGATCTGGGCGAACGGTATGTTGCAGCTGCGGGCGAACACCGTTGCGAGGTCGCCGCCGCACAGGGTGTTGTTGTAGTTCTGGATCGGGTCGGTCGTCTGCGGTGGCACCCATTCGCGCTCGTTCGCGAACGCGTTGTCGAGCGTGATCGCCCCCGACTCGAGCCCGATGCCGGTCGTGATCACCTTGAAGGTCGAGCCCGGCATGTATCGCTCCTGATACGCGTGGCCGAGCAGCGGATTGCCCTTCGCCTCCTGCAGCTCGACGATCGCTGCCTGGGCGACGTCGAAGTCAGCATTGACGAATGTGTTCGGGTCGTAGGTCGGATTGCTGTACATCGCCCGGATCGCCCCCGTCTTGGGTTCGATGACGGTGACCGAGCCGGCCTGACCGCCGAGGAGGAACTTGGCGACTCGCTGGGCGTCCTCGCGCACCGCAAGTTCGACAGTGCCCGTCGTCTCCACTGTGCCACCGAGAAGGTCGCCGAGGCCACGGACCTGCTGTTCGGTCGTGGTGCCGGTGAGCACGTCGCCGTAGAGCCGTTCCACCTGCGTGGACCCGAATGCGAGCGTGTAGTAGCCGGTGATGCCGGCGAGAAGGTCACCGGTCGGGTACTCGCGCCGATACTTGTATGGCTCGCCCGGCGCCGTCGGAAGGGACTCCGCTGCGACCTTGCCGTCGAGCGTCACGATCGGTCCTCGTGGTCGGTTGAACTCGCGCAGGACCTGGCGGGTGTTGTCGAACCGGGCGTCCAGTTCCGGCTTGCGACCGACCTGCCAATAGTTGAGCGCGACGAACAGCACGACGTAACAGGCCATCAGGCCCACCGCGAGCTGGCGGATCTGCCGATTCACGTCGCACCGCTCGAGGCTGCACTGCCCGAGTCCGCACGACGCTCGGCGCGACGCATCTGGCGCAACAGTCGCCACGCCTGCCAGCGTTCGCTCGGCGTCGGGTCATCTGGCAGCTCCCCGAGCCGACGTGCGGAAGAATCCGACAGCCGGATCAACAGCGCCAACAGGACGTAGTTCGCAACGAGCGACGATCCGCCATAACTGACGAAGGGCAGAGTGATGCCGGTGAGCGGAACGACCTTGATCACGCCGGCGATGATGATGAAACCCTGGATCCCCACGATGGTGGTGAGGCCGACGGCAAGCAGCTTTTCGAATGTACGGTCGGTGCGCAGAGCGATTCGCAGGCCGGCGCCCACCAGGAGGATGAACGCCATCAGCACGGCGCTCGCGCCGATCAGGCCCCACTCCTCGCCGATGGCGGAGAAGATGAAGTCGTTCTGGGCCTCGGGCACCTGTCCCGGGTTACCACGGCCGAGGCCGGTGCCCGTGAGCCCGCCATCGGCGAGACCGTAGAGCGATTGGATGATCTGGTAGCCCTTGTCCAGCGGGTCGGCCCACGGGTCGAGCCAGTTGTCGACCCTGACCTGTACGTGGCTGAACTGGGTCCACGAGAAGTACGCCGCACCAGCGAACAAGACGGTGCCGATCAGCAGGTAGCTCAGGCGCTCGGTGGCCACCCACATCATCACGACGAACAGGGTGAAGAACAGCAGCGATGACCCGAGGTCCTTCTGGAACACCATCACCACCACGGAGAATCCCCACGCCATGATGATCGGCGCGATGTAGCGGGGCTCGGGGAGGTGCAGTGGCCCGATCCTCCATGTCGAGGCAGCGATCAGTTCGCGACGATCGGCAAGGTACGCGGCGAAGAAGATGGCCAGCGCGATCTTGGCGAACTCGCCCGGCTGGAAATTGATCGGACCGAGGCTGACCCAGATGCGCGCACCGTTGATGTTCGATCCGATTCCCGGCACGAGCGGAAGCATCAGCAGGAACGCTCCACCGAAGAAGAACAGCCAGCGGTATCGCGCGAGGTCAGTGGCTCGTTGAACGACCAGCAGTGTCGCCACGAATGCGCCGACGGCGATGAGGCTCCACGTCGCTTGGAGACCCGCGAGTTCGTCGTCGAGACGGGTGATCATCACGAAGCCGACGCCGTGCAGCAATGCCGCCAATGGCAGCAGCGTGCCGTCGGCACCTCGGGCGACGAGACGGACGACGATGTGGGCGCACAGCAGCAGGCCGAGCAGGATGGCGACGAAGAAGATGATGCCGGGCGGGATCTCGGCGTTCGTGCCGAGCGCCGTGATCGTGTAGGCCGCGCCGGTGATCAGTGCGGCGATGACCACGAGGGTCAGCTCGGTCGATCGTCGGCTCCGGGCCAGCGGTGAATCGACGGGTACGTCGGTGTCGAGGTCACTCATGGCCGGGCCGAGCCATCACGGCGACGCAGTGGTCGTCGCCCCGCTCGGAACGCCGGTCGCGACGTCGGGGGCGGCGGTCGTCGGTGCCACGGTGGTCGTCGTCGTGCTCGTCGTGGTGGTTGTGGTGGTTGTCGTGGCGCCATCGCGGATGAACTCGGCGGCGGCGTCGACGGAGTCGAACGTCGGCTCGTCGTCGATCTCGGTGGCGGTGTCGGGTTCGAGATCGCTGCGCTCGGGCCCGCTCTCGTTCACCGCGGTCGGATCGATCCACAGAACGCCGCCCGGACGCCCGCGGTAGATGATCGCCTGGTCGCTGTCGTCGAACGCAACGAAGTACCCGTCGCGGGCCCAGGCTGACAACACCACGACGGCGACCACGACCACAGCGGTGACAGCGAATCCGATCGCAAACCGCTTGAGGTTCGAGCGCCGACGGGTCGACCCGTTCGCGTGGCGGGCCACCGATCCGTCGGACGGGTCGGCGTCGAGCTCGAGAGTGCCCGCCGGAGTCGGATCGGAAGCGCCGTCGGCCCACAGCGGCACCACGTCGAGTTCCTGTGTCGGATCGGGAGGTTCGTCGCCCACGATCACATCGACGACGATGACGGTGATGTTGTCGCGTCCGCCTGCATCGTTGGCGAGCGCGACGAGCGCGTCGGCCGCATCCTGGGGATCGGCTTGGAGCGCCAACGTCTCGGAGATGACGTCGTCGTCGACCTCGTCGACCAGCCCGTCGCTACAGAGCAGGAAACGATCGCCACGGATCAGAGGAAGCGTCCACCAGTCGACCTTGACATCGGGCTCGATGCCGAGGGCACGGGTGATGATGTTGCGCCGAGGATGGTTGCGGGCCTCGGACTCGCTGAGGTGACCGGTGGACACCAGCTCTTGGACGTAGCTGTGGTCGATCGTGACGCGGCGAAGACGACCGTGGCGGAAGAGATACGTACGAGAGTCGCCGACGTTGGCAAGCACGAGGGCCTCGCTCGGCTCGGCAGGCACCACGGGCGTCACGTCGCCGGGAAGTATCGGCTCATTGCCACTCGCCGCGCCGGGCGCAATGTCCGGCTCGCCGTCGTCGGCGTGACCGGCGTCGTCGGGTTGGCTGTCGTCGGAATCGGCGACAGTGGGCGGCTCGACGAGTTCGACCGGCTGGTCACCTGGCAGCGCTCCCGGTTCGTCCAGGTCGATGTTGGGTTCGGCTCGGCCTGCGTAGTTGTCACCGATCACCGCGATGGCAGTGATCGTCGTGCCCATTCCGGTCTGGCCAGGAGTGGCGATCGCCGCACGGAAGATGTCGCGGTTCGCAGTTCGGATCGCCGCGACGACGTCGTCCGCAGTCGGCAGTTCGGTGCTGGCGAGGAGTTCGGAGATGCGTTCGACGGCGATCTGGCTGGCGACCTCACCGGCGTCGTGGCCCCCCATTCCGTCAGCGACGACGAAGACACCAGGCGTCACGAGGAGGCTGTCCTCGTTGGCTGGGCGGGCACGGCCCGTGTGGGTCGTAGCGCCGACGCGAAGTTCGGCCATCACTGGGCCTCGATCACGGTGGTGCCGACCTGGATTCGATCGCCAGGGTGGAGCAGTTTCGAGCCGACGAGTTTCGAACCGTTGTGAAAGGTGCCGTTCGTCGAGCCCAGGTCCTCCACCATTGGTTGGCCCTCGTACTCGAAGACGCGCAGGTGCAGCTGCGAGACGTAGGCGTCGTCGTCGATCATGATGGTGGAGCCGGGTTCGCGGCCGAGTGTGATGTCACCGGTCAGATCGACGCTCATCCCCCGGCGGGACTTCGGCTCGAGAATCACGAGCCGACTGGCGCGTGCCCGCGCCTGCTTCTTTGCCTGCTTCGCCTGCTTTCGGTTCGCAGGCGGCACTGGAACTGGCACGGCCGTCGGGTGAGCCGGCGGCACGTTGGCCCGACCGGACACCTTGGGGTTGGCAGCCACGGGCCGGCGCGACGGCGTGCGAACCTCACTCCACACTGCCCACAGGACGCGAGCGAAGAACAGGTACAGCAGTCCGAGGAGGACGAACTTGAGGAGGTTGAGGACTTGATCGGTCATGGTGTGGGAGCGCTGTGCTCCTGGGTTCAGGAGGCCTCGAACCGCAGATGCGTGGAGCCGACGCTGATGATGTCGCCATCGCGCAGGCGTTGTTCGCCGGCGATCTTGATCCCGTTGATCATGGTGCCGTTGGTCGACCCGAGGTCGACCACGACGTACGCGGTGGTGCCGGAGCGCACCTCGGCGTGGCGGCGGCTGATGTTGCTGTCGTTGACCGCAATGGTGCATTCGGGCAGACGACCGATGCTGACCGGCGCGTTGTTGACGTAGATCCGTTCACCCGAGGGCAACACGAGCGATCCCATGCCCGGTCCCGTGGTGGACTGCTTGAGCTGGCCGACGATGTTGAATCGCCCGCTGCGCAGGTCGTTGTCGACCGCGAGCTGCACCGCGACGGGCCCCATGAAGTGGTAGCCCTCCTCGCGGGCGTACTCGCGAGCGGCCTCGGCCAACTCGGCGACGAGGGCGTCTTCGATGTCGGCGAATCCGGCGTGATCGGAAGCGTTGAGCATCACGGTGAAGTCGTTGGGCACGATGCGGCGGCCCTTGACGTCGACCGATCGGTTGTCGTCCATGTCGCGCACGAGCCGACGGCCGAGTTCGATGGGGCGGATCGTCCCGCGACGAGAGAACACTCCATCGACCATACGCTCCAGACGATGCTCCAGTGACTGCAATCCCATAGGTGGATTGCGAGGCTACTGCCCCCGCTCCACCCCCCATCATCGCCCCAACCCCACCTCACCCCACCCAGGCGATGAGTTTCGCGTGCGCCGGCGGCACCACAATCTCATCGCCCGTTCCCATGCGGGAGAGGCGATGAGTTTCGCGTGCGCCGGCCGCACCACAATCTCATCGCCTGTCGGGCGCTTCCGTCGGGTTGCAACGATGCGAGGGTGCGCTAGCGTTCGGTGCTCCACTTGCGCGAGTGGCGGAATGGCAGACGCGCCAGCTTCAGGTGCTGGTGTCCGAAAGGGCGTGGGGGTTCAAGTCCCCCCTCGCGCAC
>JBGTEH010000523.1:0-1527 GCA_041747915.1 Ilumatobacteraceae bacterium | reverse complement strand
CGTCTCGGTCGATCGCCGTGAACTGCGCCAGGCATTGTCCGGTGCGGCTGGCATGAACACGATCCTCGACCTCACCGTCGACGGCACTGTGTACCCGACGCTGATCAAGGACATCCAGCGCCACCCGGTCAAGCGCTCGGTGCAACACATCGACTTCATCCAGGTCAACCTCAACGAGGAGATCGTCGTTTCGGTGCCCATCCACCTCGAGGGCGAGGCCAAGGATGTCACGGCGAACAACGGTCTGGTCGATCTCACCATGCAGGAACTCGAGGTCCGCACCACGCCGCGCAGCATTCCCGATGGCTTCACGATCGATGTCACCGACATGACGATGGATTCGGTCATCCGGGTCGAAGACATTCCGCTTCCGGCCGGAGTCACGGCTGTTGCCGAACCCGATGCGCCCGTCGTCACTGTGTTGACAATGCGTACCCCGGTGCTCGATGCCGAGGAAGCCGAGCGCGAGGAAGCCGCTGCTGCAGCTGCTGCCGAGGGCGACGACGGCGCCGAGGCCGACGCTTCGGGCGATTCCGACAGCGAGTGATCCGACGCACCCCGGTCCGATGACCGCGGTCGGCGCCTGGATTGCCGAAATGTGCGCTGAAATGTGCGCTGAGCGAGCAGATCGCCACATTTTTCGGGGACAGCTGCTGAGGCGGTGGTGAGCGATGTTCGGGCGATCCGGCAAAGGTGACCCCTACGACTGGTTGGTCGTCGGGCTGGGCAATCCCGGCGAGAAGTACGCTCGGACGCGCCACAATGTCGGCGAGGAAGCGGTCCGCCTGGTGGCCGAGCGGGCAGACGCAACGCTCAAGGGCGGGCGCGACAACTCGCTCGTCGCCACGACTCGCCTCCGAGGCGCCGAAGGCGCGCAACGAGTCGTGCTGGCCTTCCCGATCACCTTCATGAACGACTCGGGCCAGGCGGTCAGCTCGCTGGTACGCCGCTACCGGATCGAATCACCGCAGCGAATCATCGTCATTCAGGACGAGCTCGACCTGGCACCCGGCGAACTGAAGGTCAAGGCGGGCGGCGGGCTCGCTGGGCACAACGGACTGCGCTCGATCACGCAACACCTCAAGACGCAGGACTACCTCCGCGTGCGAATCGGCGTCGGCAAGCCCGAACACAAGGACGTCGGTGCCAACCACGTGTTGTCGAAGGTGCCAAAGGCCGAGCGCGAACTGCTCGACGTGAGCATCGTCGACGCCGCCGACGCCACCGAGTTGATCATCGCCAGCGGTGTCGAGGCCGCGATGCAGCGATACAACGGCACCCGATGACGGCCTCTCGCCCGAAATGTGCGCTGTGGTGCCCGCCTGGCGGGCACCACAGCGCATTTTTCGGGGTTGGGCGAGGTTGTCGGTGGTCGCGTTGACGGGTCTCGCTGAATTGCCGGCGTTGTTGCGCGACGAACCGGGGCTGACGCGCGCGCTCGGTGATCCGGGGGCGCGGCTGGCCGTGGTGGAAGTGGCGCGGCCGATCTCGATCGCCGCGCTGGCGACGCTGTCGTCGCGTCGACCG
>JBGTEH010000522.1:0-10950 GCA_041747915.1 Ilumatobacteraceae bacterium | reverse complement strand
TGGTCGACCACATGGTGGTCATAGCTCAACAGGTAGAGCACCAGGTTGTGATCCTGGCGGTTGGGGGTTCAAGTCCCCTTGGCCACCCCAAACGCAGGCCCTGAAAGGGTACGGAGACAAGGTGCGGAGCGCCTCATCGCTCGGTACCCTCTCAGGCCGCTTGCTTCTCTAGCTCAATGGCAGAGCAGTGGACTCTTAATCCATTGGTTCTGGGTTCGAATCCCAGGGGAAGCACCACGGTGACCAGGTGTTATGCGGCCGAAACGGCCACCGTGGTCACAGATTGGTCACAGAATCGCCGGGGAGTGCCTGATCGGCCTCGTAGCGACCCGCCGTGGCGCGGGCGATGAAGTATCGTTGTCTGATGAAGATCGCTCGGGGCCGATGGCACTGAGGTCGTCACGCCAGAGGTCGTCACGTCAGGTGGTGGCGCTGCTCGGTTCCGCAGGTGTCGGCTACTTCGTCGGCACGCTTCCGTCAGCAGACGTCGCATCGCGGATCGCGCGGGGCTCCATCGTGGACCTTCGGTCGGCCGGCAGCAACAATCCGGGCGCCCTGAACGCCGCCCAACAACTCGGTACGCGGTGGGGAATTGCCGTTCTCGTCGCCGATGCGGCCAAGGGTGCACTCGCAGCGGCCGCCGGGCGGCAGATCGCAGGCGACGCTGGTGGGTACGCCGCCGCAACGGCGGCGATTGCTGGGCACATCTGGCCGGTCTGGTCGCGTTTTCGTGGTGGCAAGGGTGTTGCGACGTCTGCGGGTGCTTGCCTGGCGGTCTTTCCGGCGTACTTCCCGATCGATGCGGGCGTTGCAGGACTCAGCGCCGTCCGCAGCGGCGACGCCGAGACCTCGGTACGGGTGTCAACCGCGGTCTGGACACTGAGCGCCGTGTTGTGGTGGCGCCGCGACTGGCCGAATCTGTGGGGGCCGCGCCCCACTGCAGGTCTGCCGTTGTTCGCGGCGGTGAGCTCCGCGATGATGGTCACCGCTTTTGCAACCGCTCGCCGGGCGGCCGCGGCATGAACGCCGAGGTACGAATCGTGACCGATTCGAACTCGATGATCCCGTGGTATCTCGCCGACGAGTTGGGGATCGTCGTCGTGCCGTTGACGATCACGATCGGCAAGACGGAGCTGACCGAGAACAGAGACCTGGACGTCGGCGACACCTACCGGAGTCTCCGACTCGGAACTCCCGCAATGACGAGTGCGCCATCGCCAGGCGCGTTCGCTTCGGCGTACGAGCAGCTGGCGGGCTCGCCTGTCGTCTCTGTTCACATCGGGTCCAACTTCTCCGGCACGGTGAACGCCGCCCAACTGGGTGCATCGATCAGCGGGCTCGACGTGCGCGTCGTCGACACCGGGGTGGCGTCGTTCATGGCCGGATGTTGTGTCATCGACGCAGGTCGTGCAGCACTCGACGGGGGTGATGTCGACACCGTCGTCGCTCGCGCGGAGCGCACCGCTGCCGAGGTCGAGACGATCTTCACACTCGCCGAAATCGATCGCGCCCGCGCCGGCGGCCGATTCGATGTCAGTTCGCAAGAGGACGAGGGAGTCCCGGTGATTCGATTGGTGGCGGGCGCGTTCGAACAGATCTGCAACGTGGCCTTCGACGTGGACGCCGCGTCGGTGATGTTCGACGCGCTCGTCGATCATCCCCGACGTCTGCGGATCGGCGTCGGCGATGCCGACGCCGGACCTGTGGTCGATGAGCTGTTCGAACGTCTGCGCGTCGCCAGACCCGACGACGAAGTCATCCGCTATGTCGTCGGCCCAACGGTCGCGGCCCACGCCGGGATGGGTACGTTCGGCGTCGTGTACCACGCCCTCGACGCACGCTGAAACACCACGACCATGGCCGGGCTCCGTCGTTACCGGTACATCGGACGCGTGTACGACGCGGTCTCGATGGAGCGATTCTTGTATGCGGCACCGCGCCGGCGCCTGTTGTCGCTGATCGGCGCGATGCCTGAGGCCACCATCGTCGACGTCGGATGCGGAACCGGCCTCAATTTCGCCGGGCTCCGGCAATTGGCCGGACCGGCGGGCCGGATCGTCGCAATCGACGCCAGCTCGAGCATGCTCGCAGCGGCACATCGACGAGTCGATCGCGCCGGATGGACCAACATCACGATCATCCAGGGCGACGCCGAGAACCTGCTGCCGGCCCTGCAGCGTGCAGATCTTCTGCTCGGTGACATCGACGTGATCATCGCCACGTTCGTGATCTCGATCGTCGGTGACGACGCGTCGTTCTGGGATGCGGTCGACAACGTGGGCCGGCATCGACGAAGCCTCATCGCGTTGGCCGATCTCGGTCCACCGACCTCGACCGGCTGGCTCCGCCGCATTGTCGTGAGCGCCCTCGCGGCCCTCGGTGGAAGCCGACGGTCGTGCCAGCCGTGGAAGGAGCTGGCTGCCCGATCGCACGACGTCATCGTCGAGGCACACCTCGGCGGCCACGTCCGTTTGGCAGTCGGGCATTGCGGTGGTCCCGCTCCTGGTTGAGAAGGGCGATGGGCGGCAACGGTTCGAGGTTCCTGAGCGAGCGCTCAGCGAGAGGCTCGACTCTCCCTCAGCTTGTCCTCTGAGCCCCAAACTCGGGCATTGACACACCCCCGTGAAATCCCCAGAGGACAGGTGCTGATCCAACAGCCACCCACACCCAGATGAGAGCGGCGTAGTCACGGCGCGTGGCGCGCCATTCCGCGGCAACCGCTGCGGCGGGTCCGATCAGAGCATCGCAATGAGCGCCCAATCCCAGAACCCGACGAGCCGAGTCGCCGGGACACTCGTCGCTGTGTACGAAAAAGCGCGTCAGCGGCTCCAGCTGCGGTCGTCGCGGTAGCGGGTGATGTTGAGCGGCGTCGATCCCTGGCGACGCTGACGGCGACTGCTCGTGCCGAACACCACCAGCGCGGCGAGCACGAGCGCGAACACCACCAGCAGCAGCGTCAGATTCCGGTGGTGGTTCGCAAGCCTCGGGAAGATCCCCATCCACGGCTCGTCAGACAGGGTCGGCAACACCGCCAACGGCACCAGATAGCCGAAGAGGAACAGCGAGCCGGCCAACGATGCGAGGCCGACGCCGAGCGCGAACGTCCCCTCGCCTCGCTCCGGTCTCAGCAGGATGCCGCCCAGCACGAAGACCACACCGAGCACCGCTGTGCCGAGCGCGAACCAGCCGAGCCATCGGTCGAGCGTGGCCATCGAACCGACTCGCTGCACCGGCAGTGTCAACGAATTGGCCTCACCGACGAGTTCATTGCGAACGATGGTGACCTGCTCGTCGGCAGTGATGAGTACGAGCGCGTCGCTCTGGCCGATCAGGCGAGCGTGGGCGTCGCCGACGATTCGACTCATCAGCGCTGCGCCATCGGGGATCCGTGCGATCTCGTCGACGAACTCCTTGAGTTCCGTCGGCGATTGTTGGAGGATCGGTGCATCGGCAGCGGCCACGATGCTGGCGATCTGGCCGCGGATGTCCTCGTCGCCCAGCACGGAGTGGGCCACGCCGGAGTCGTCGGACGGTGTGAATGCGACGCGTTGGAGCCACACGGCACCGATGGCGATCGCGATCAGAGCGGCCCCGATGATCAACATCACGCCTCCGATGGAACGCCGCACCCGGAGAGTCTGACAAATCTGGTGCGTAACCTTGAATCGTGACGCGACCAGGACTGTTCCACATGCTGGTCAGAGGCGGCTTTCGGCGCTGTCCGTGGTGTGGCGGACGAGGCGGATTCTTCGTCGGATGGTACGAAAAGGCCGACTGCTGCCAGACGTGCGGGCTCGAGTGGCGGCGCGGCGACGTCGGCTACGAACTCGGCGCGGCTGCGATCATGGCGGTGATCACACTCGGCCCGTTGATGGTGCTCCTCGGCGCGATGGTCGCCTACACATGGCCCGAGGTCGAGGTGATCCCCATGTTCGCCGTCTTGATCGTGCTCGCCGTGGGACTGCCCTTGGTGCTGTACGGATCGTCATACCTCATGTGGCAGGGCATCGACATCACGATGCGCGCACCGACGCCACTCGACTTCAGCATCGTCGGCGACCACGACTCCGACGGTGCTGTCCACGACTCGGATTCGCCATCCGAGGCGCCATGACCTCAATTCGTTGACGGCACGAACGGTCGGCGTCCGACGCCACCGTCGCGCAGGAAGAACCCGGTGAGGTTGCGGTCGAGGTGCCGTGAGCGCCACTCGAGCATCTGCTGAGCGAGCGGGAGTACAACGGTTGCGTCGGTGACCTCGGTGCGCCACGACGGATCCGCGGCCAGGTCGTAACAGCGCCAACTGCCGTTGCCGAACTGTACGTACGCGTGAGTTGCGGTGCGCACGACGGCGAGGTTGCACAGGTCCGCCTTTCGCTCGCTGGCCTCGTCGATCGCAATGGTGTCGCGCCAGTCCCATTCCCAATGCGCGGCTGTCCGCCAGCCCGTAGGAGCCCAGTCGTCGAGGAACGGCGTGAGCGCATGGCCGTCGCACTGGCCGGGGATCTGCTCGTCGAGCAGGTGGGCGAGCGTGGGCAGGACATCGACGTTCTCCGTGAACTCTTCGACGACGGTGCCATGCGTCTCCGATCGGCGCGGATCGCGGACGATGCCGACGATCCGGTAGCTCGACTCGAAGAACCCGCCCTTCTGGATCAGGCCCTGATCGCCCAACTGCTCGCCGTGGTCGGCAGTGACGACGATGATGGTGTCGTTCCACTGGCCCGACGCCCGCAACGCGGCCCAGACCCGCCCGAGCTGGTCGTCGACCTCGCTGCACATTCCGAGATACTGAGCCTGCCAGCGCGCCATCTTGGCCGGGTCGGTCGGCGCGGCCGAGCGCGGGTTCGCGAGCATCGCGCGATGGATGCCGTGCAGGCGGTCGCCGACCGGGATCGGCGTCGGCACGTTGGCGGGGTCGTAGGCGCGGGCCCAGTGTCCGGCGGCGGCGTAGGGAGGATGGGGTCGCAGGTAGGACGCGTGGGCAAACCACGGTTCGTCCTGGCGCCCGATCCAACCGAGGAGATGGTCGGTGAGGAAGGTCGATTGCGAGATCTCGGCGGGTCGGTCGGGCTCGGTGACGAGCGCATGCTCCGCGTCGCGCAGGTCGTAACCCTGGTCGACGAGCCATGCCAGCCAGGGTTCGGCGGGGCCGCGCAGATCGAGCCCGACGTCGAAGCCCGGCAGGATCTCCTCGTAGTCCGACAGGCGTGGGTCGTCGGGGTCGTCGACCAACCGAGGGTCGATGCCCTGATCGGTGTAGCCGAACAGCGTCGGGTGGTATCCCGCCCGACGGGCCATCCGAGCCACGTTGTCGAAGCGGTCGTCGAGCGGCGTGCCGTTGGCGACGACGCGATTGGTCATCTGGTAGGTGCCGGTGTAGAGCGCTGCGCGCCCGGGAGCGCAGGGAGCCGCCTGGGCGAAGTGGTTGGCGAGTCGGACGCCGTTGGCGGCGAGATCGTCGAGGTTCGGGGTACGCACGATCGGATGGTCGGCGCAGCTGAGGGCATCACCGCGAAACTGGTCGAGGGTGATCAGCAGGACGTTCGGTCGGGTCATCGGCGAGCCACGACGTGCAGTTTCGGGATCCAGTGATCGAGGTCGGCCACGACCGCGCCGACCACCTTGGCTCGGTCGTCGGCCCGACGTAATGCGACCGCGGCCTCCCAGTCGGGGCGTTGCTCGACCGATCGCACCTCGTCGGGTGACAGCTCGCCGCCCTGTGCTTCGAGGGTTGCGACGCTGCCGGGTGTGAGTGCCGCCTGGTAGTCGACATCGACGGCGACGAGGTAGCGCTTGGCGTCGACGTGGGCCTCGATCAACGTGGCCACACGGGCGCCGAGAAGGCCGCTCACCGCCCGAGCGCCCAGGCGATGATGCTCGGGCTGGCCGGGGCCGTCCCATGGATGGGCGAGATCGTGCACCAGACCTGCAACCTGGAGTTCGGTGTCGCTCGGGTACTCCGACTCGAGCAGTGCCGCGGTCTGCAATCCGTGGTCGAGTTCGGAGAACGCCATGCCTTCGTCGGATCCGAGCGCCGCCAGAGCGCTGAGATGTTCGACGAGGTCATCGACGGTGTCGAAGCTGGTGGCCATGCCCCCAACGTAGATGTTCTCTCCGTTCGATCGAACAATGCTTGAACGAACGATTGTTCGTTGACTACACTGATGTGATTCGAACGTTGAAAACTCTCCCCTCAACCCTCCTCATAACCCTGTGACACCCCATCTCTACGGTGGACATCACCAACCGCACCGGGCTCGCCCACCGCACGACGAAAGTGAGACATGACATGAGCAACGACCGTGACAAGGCACTCGAGATGGCCCTCGCCCAGATCGACAAGCAGTTCGGCAAGGGCGCCATCATGAAGATGGGCGAGCGGACCAACATGGCCATCGAGGTCATCCCGACCGGGGCGTTGGCGCTCGACCTCGCTCTCGGCGTCGGCGGCCTGCCGCGTGGGCGCGTCGTGGAGATCTTCGGTCCGGAGTCGTCGGGGAAGTCGACTCTCGCCATGCACGTCGTCGCCGAGGCCCAGCGCAACGGCGGCGTGTGCGCCTACATCGACGCCGAACACGCCATGGATCCGATCTACGCTCGGGCGATCGGCGTCGACGTCGACCAACTCCTGATCTCGCAGCCCGACACGGGCGAGCAGGCCCTCGAGATCGCCGACATGCTCACCCGCTCGGGTGCGATCGACGTAGTGGTCATCGACTCGGTCGCCGCACTGACGCCCCGAGCCGAGATCGAGGGCGAGATGGGCGACACCCACGTGGGTCTCCAGGCCCGCCTGATGAGCCAGGCACTGCGCAAGCTCACCGGCAACCTCAGCAAGACCGGCACGATCTGCATCTTCATCAACCAGCTCCGCGAGAAAATCGGAGTTATGTTCGGCTGCTTCTCGTATGACACGCACGTCACCCTGGCCGACGGGACGCAGGAAAAGATCGGCAAGATCGTGAACCAGAAGTTGCCCGTCGAGGTGATGACATACGACTTCGACAAGGGCGAGGTCGTTGCCAAGCCGATCACCAACTGGTTCGACAACGGCGTCGCTGAGCGCTTCCTCCAATTCACCGTCGAGCGCGGCGGCGGCAACGGTCGGGCGCAGTTCGCTGCAACGGAGAACCACATGATCTCCACGCCGGGAGGCTGGAGGCCCGCCGGCGAATTGATCGCTGGCGATCGGGTCATGCAGTCGGTGCCGCAACTGCTCAGCGACATCCAGTGGCAGGTGCTTCTGGGCGGTTTGATGGGCGATGGCGCACTGTCGCCCACGCGCAGCGGCAACGGGGCGCGATTCCGTTGGGGTCACGGTGCCAAGCAGGTCGAGTACGCCGACTGGAAGGCATCGATGTTCGGCAACATCGCAGTCAGCCGCTCGACGAACGAAAAGGGGGCGGTGTTCCACGACGCCCAGCCATTGCCGGAGCTCGCCGAACTGCGTGCATCGGTGTACATCGGCGCCAAGAAGGTGCTGAGCGACGACTACCTCAAGCGACTCACCCCGCTGTCGTTGGCGGTCTGGTACATGGACGACGGTTCGTTCACGTTGCGTTCGAAGGGCGTGCAGGTCCGCACCGCGGGCGGCAGTGGTCGCTCCGAAATCTGCGTGCAGGCGTTCTCGGTCGACTCGCAGCGCCGCCTGCGCGACTACCTCGCTGACACGTGGGGCATCGACGCCAAGCTCACGATTCGCGGCAAGCGGCAGATGGCCGTCCTGCGGTTCCCGACTGCCGAGACCGCCAAGCTGCATGCGTTGATCGCGCCGTTCGTGCATCCGTCGATGCAGTACAAGCTGCTCGAGAGGTACCAGGGTCGCTTCGAGGTCGAGCCGATGTTCGTCGCACCTCGCCAGGTGCTGATGCCGATGCCGATCGTCTCGATCCGGGTGAAGCCGCAGACGCGCTCGATGCACCGTTTCGACATCGAGGTGGGAGGCACGCACAACTACTTCGTCGACGGTGTGATGGTCCACAACTCTCCGGAAACCACCCCTGGTGGTCGGGCGCTGAAGTTCTATGCATCGGTGCGTCTCGACATCCGCCGGATCGAGTCGCTGAAGGACGGCGCCGAGATCGTCGGCAACCGCACCCGGGTCAAGGTCGTCAAGAACAAGGTGTCGCCACCGTTCCGCCAGGCCGAATTCGACATCATGTACGGCCAGGGGATCAGCCGTGAGGGCTCGCTGATCGACATGTCGGTCGACCTCGGCATCGTCAAGAAGTCGGGCGCCTGGTTCACCTACGAGGGCGAACAGCTCGGCCAAGGGCGTGAGAAGGCCAAGGACTATCTCAAGCAGAACCCCGAGATCATGATGGAGATCAGCGACAAGGTGCTGACCGTGTCGGGTCTCAAGAAGTCCGACGAGCCGGAGATCACCGACGTCGCCGATCTCGCCGACGAGTTCTCCGAAGCCGACGAAGAGCCGATCGACCTCGGCTGAGCCACCCGAACCTGACACGCTGGGGTCAGACCCCGGCGTGTCAGGTTCGCAGAGGAGGAGTTGCATGACCGTTCCCAATCGGATCTCGATCGTCACACTCGGTGTGGCCGACCTCGCGCGAGCGACCGCGTTCTACGAGTCACTCGGGTGGGTCAACTCGGCAACGGCGCCATCGATCTCGTTCTTCGCGATGCAGGGGTCGGTGCTCGGCCTGTACGAGCGCTCCGCGTTGGCCGACGACGCGAAGGTCCCGGCCGAGGGTTCGGGCTTCCGCGGAGTCACCTTGGCGATGAACCTGTCGTCGACCGAGGAGGTCGACGATGTGTTCGCCGAATGGCTCGCCGCTGGCGCAACGTCGATGGTCGAACCGCACGAGGCGTTCTGGGGTGGGTATTCGTCGTACGTCGCTGATCTCGACGGGCACCTGTGGGAGATCGCCCACAACCCGTATGCAACGCTCGACGCGGACGGCCGCCTCGTGATGGGCGTCCCGTGATGAGGCGCGGCGCTCAGGTGTTGAACTCGTAGCCGCCAGGCTTGAAGATCATCAGGTACAGCGAAACGACGAGAGTCAAGTGAGTGATGCCGATGCCCATCGACAGCCGTGACTTCGCGGTGTCACTGCCGTCGCCGAGCGCCGGGCGGATCAGGAACCAGCTCACCGACAGTGCGATCAGCCAGAGCACGATCGTGATCGAGATCCAGTACATGCTGCCCAGACTGAACTTCGCCACTCCGGCCATGCCCATGCCCACCACCCAGAGCACGACGAGCGCCGGGAAGACGAATCGCATGTGCATCCTGGCGATCGATTCGGTCGCGCCGGCGCGCTGCAGACGCGGGTACAGAAAGAGCGGGCCGAACGCGGCGATCGCGCTGAGGATGTGCACGAGATACAGGATCCGATACAGCGTGAAGTTGTCGGCGACGGGGAAGATGGCAAGCACGCAGCGACAGTAGACGATGTGCTGCAACTCGTCGGGGGCGGCAGGTTTACGACACCACCATCCAGATCGCGACGAACTGCGCTGCGGCGGCAACAACGGTCAACACATGCCACACCTCGTGGTACGAGAACACCGCGGCTCGCAGGGTCGGCCACTGCTTCGAGAAGCCGGCCGCACCTACGAGGTACACGATGCCACCGACGATCAGGAGTGCGGCCGGAGCGATGCCGTGTCGGTCCCAGACCCAGGGAATTGCGATGGAGCCCAGGGCAATTGTCGTTGCGTACAGCACGGTTCCCGCCCGGTCACCGCCGTGCCATCGAGCGAACTTGCAACCGGCACCGATGAGTGCAGTCGACCAGATCGCCACGAGGAGCGCTTGGCGGGTGGCCCCCGGCACCGCCGAAACCACGGCGGCGGTGCTCGATCCGGCGATCGCAGCGAAGATCGCGGCGTGATCTGCACGTCGCCACGCACACCGGGCCCGCAGGCCGTGGACCCAGCGGTGATACGTGGCCGACACGGCGAGCATCAAACAGATCCCGACCCCATAGGTCGTAACGCTCAGCCGCGTCGGGATGTCGTCGGCCGAACCGAGGAGCAGGGCGAACATTGCCGGTACCGCAACGATCAGAGCGATCGCGTGGATACCGCCGCGCCAGCTCGGTCGGCGAACATGTCCGAGGGCGACATCGTTTCCCGCCCCTGCGTCGACTCGCACATGGAGACCGAGCCGGCGCCCAGCGGCCGCCGAAGGCGCCTCCATGGTGGAGAGGTGATTTTCGGTTTGAGGCGCAACATCCGCCTGAGCGATCGTCGTCATCGAGTCTCCGACTCATGACGCCGCCATGGACCGGAGCGACTCGTTGGGTACTGGTTGAGTCACGGTACCCCACCGCGTGCTGATCAAACAGACCGCTCGGTGCTGCGACGAAACCGTTCGGCGGCGAGTGCCTACGACGGCGCGACTGTACTGGTCAACCGGTCGCCGGGTCGGGCTGACCGATGTTGAGGGTTCCGTCGACGATGTCGGTGGCGACGTCGTGAAGGCGCCGGTTGTGATTGCGGGCGTACGTGCGGAGTCGAGAGAACGCGTCGGCCATTTCGAGGCCTTCTCGTTCGGCGACAATTCCCTTGGCCTGCTCGATCGCGATTCGGCTGGTGAGGGCGTGGTTGAGTTGGCCGTTGACGACATCGGCGTCGAAGACTTGCCGCTGCTGAAGGATCGCAATGGTGGCGATGTCGGCGAGCGCTTGAGCGACGAAGACGTCGGGGTGACGGAGAGATCCGGGGACGGCGGAGAACAGGTTGAGTGCCCCGACCACTTGGTCTCGTAGTCGCATCGGGATGGCGTCGGCAGATCGGAACCCGGCTGCGATGGCGACGGGGGTGAAGTTCGGCCAGCGTCCGTCGAGCGCTGCGAGGTCATCGGTGACAACGGCTTGGCCGGTGTGGAAGCAGTCCAGGCACGGCCCTTCGTCGGACTGGATCTCGAAGAGTTCGACGACGCGCATCACCTCGCTGGACGACGCTGTCGCTCGGAGCGTGCCG
>JBGTEH010000521.1:0-1790 GCA_041747915.1 Ilumatobacteraceae bacterium | reverse complement strand
GCGTCACGAGTCGTCGACCCGTCGATCGCTGCTTGCCACTCCGCTCGATTGTCAGCCATTCACGGATCGTACCGATGCGACCACAACGCCCGGCGAGTTCGGCGTCAGAAGCTGCCCTCGGCGGCGCGGTCGATGCGTTGCAGCACGATCAGGTCTTCGTGGAGTTCCATCCAGATGTCGTGGAACGACTCGCACATCACGCCCGTGAACTGCTTGGGATCGCCGGCCGACACGTTCGCTGCCGCCACGGCCAAGCGCGGTGCGTATCGCCCGAGTCTGGGGACCGGCCCAGCCGCGTCGGCGATGATCGGCTCGATGTCGACCCGGAGCTGCTGGAGTGACTCGACACAAGCGTGGTCGTACTCGGCGTCGGCGTGGTCGTTGGGCTGGTCGCCGCGGACCTGCCAGGTCGTGCAGAGTGCCTTGAAGCTGTCGTTGAGGACCAGGAACCGTTGATACGGCTCGGCCAGGTCGGCGCAGACGGACGCATCGGCCAGCGAATCGAGGAGGCCTTCGTGGCGTCGCTTTCCTTCGGGGAGCAGGCCGTACATCTGACGAGGTTCGATGAACCGCACGAGGCCGGCCGCGACCAGTTCGCCGAGCAGATCGTCCGGACACGCACCCAAGCTGGCCGTCAGGCCGGTTGGTGTGACGAATCCACGGATGCGCAACACGTGCAGCACCACGGCCTCGTCGACGGCGACGGGCGAATCGCCCGCAGTTGCGCCCGCGGCAACGCTGGCAGGTTCGGCGGCCCGCTCGCCGGCGATCGTGCGGAACTCGACCTCGTCGAGTTGCACGCGGCCGCACCCGAGCAGAGATTGCGCAACGGCCAGGCGCGCCATCGGCACTCGGAAGGGCGAGCAGCTGACCGAGTCGACTCCCTGGCGTACGAGGAAATCAGCCGATGCCGGATGCCCGGTGTGTTCGCCGCATGCCCCGAGCTTGATCGTCGGCTTGGTCGCTCGGGCTTGCTCGCAGGCGATGGTGATCAGCGCTCCGACGCCTTCCTGGTCGAGTTCTGCGAACGGGTTCGCCGGGAGAATGCCGAGCGCCTGATAGGCAGGCAGCAGCTTCGCCTCGACATCGTCGCGGCTGAAGGCGAACGTCATCTGGGTGAGATCGTTGGTGCCGAACGAGAAGAAGTCGGCGTGGCGGGCGAGCGCGCCGGCAGTGAGCGCGGCGCGAGGAGTCTCGATCATCGCTCCGACGGTTATCAGGTGTGACGCCAGTTCAGGATGTCCGATCTCGTCGAGCACGCCGGTCACCCAACTGCGCGCGATACGGAGTTCTTCGGCGTCGACGACGAGCGGGATCATGATCTCGACGTGCGGGTGCAGTCCTCGCTCGAACAGGCTCGCGGCGGCCGCGCACAGCGCTCGAACCTGCATTTCGTACAGCCCGCTGCGTACCACCCCCAACCGAACGCCGCGAGTGCCGATCATCGGGTTCGACTCGTGGAGCCTGCGCACGGCGGCGAGCTCGGCGCCTCCCACCTCGTCGAGTTCGCCACGAGCCTCGCAGGCCACGAGGTCGAGCAGATCGGGGAGAAATTCGTGCAGCGGTGGGTCGAGGAGGCGCACCGTCACCGGCAGGCCGTCCATTGCTTCGAGCACCGACTCGAAGTCGGCTGTCTGGACGACCTCGAGTTCGGCCAGCGCGTCGGCCTCGGTGGCGGGGTCGTCGCTGAGGATCAGCCGGCGCATGATCGGCAGGCGATCGGCTGCGAGGAACATGTGCTCGGTGCGACACAGCCCGATGCCCTGCGCGCCGAGTTGACGACCGCGTCG
>JBGTEH010000520.1:0-4449 GCA_041747915.1 Ilumatobacteraceae bacterium | reverse complement strand
CTCAAAACTGACGGGAACAGCTGCGACAGTCGCGGGTTCAATCTGCCCGACGCGATCCGCCAGTACATCACCTGCGACGGGCTCGTCACGCCGACATTCGTGGACGGGGCGATTCCGATCTCGATTGGGCGTACCGGGCGGATGATCCCGCAACGCACCCGACGCCTCGTCCTACTCCGCGATGGTGGCTGCGCCGTTCCCGGTTGCACACAAACCCACATCATCGAGGTCCATCACATCATCCACTGGGAGAACGACGGTCCCACGGACACCTGGAATCTCATTGCGTTGTGTCCGCATCATCACCGGATGCACCACAAGGGTGACCTCGGTATCAGCGGCAACGCCGATGAGGGCACCGTGGTGTTCACCGACCGAAACGGGAATGCGCTACGACCGAGCGGGGCGAAACCCAAGCCCCCCGGGGCACCACCACCACCGCCACCCGGACGGTACGCCCACCCTCTCGGCGAACGCCTCGACACCCAATACGTGTACTTCCCAGAACCCGGCAGCCGCCGCTACCGGGCCGCCTGATCGCGGCCCTTCGCGCTGATCGGCCCGCTCACAAGCGGCGACGCTGGGCATCCCGGCGAGGAACCGGTGCAATCTCACACTCAGATCCGACGAGTCCGTTTGCGCTGACGCCGGCGAGCGAGGTCGTCAGCCGGCCTCAGTGGGGGATGTAGTTGGCGCGTGACGACTCGATCTCGGCCCACGCCTCGGCCTTGCCGCCCATGCCCGCCGACGACGAGTGCTTGTCGGGCTCGAGCGCCTTGTACACGTTGAAGAAGTGCTGGATCTCCTCCACGAGTTGCGGAGTCAGATCGGTGATGTCGTCGACGTTGGCGAACCGCGGTTCCTTGGGCGGTACGCAGATCAGCTTGGCGTCCTCGCCCGCCTCGTCGCGCATGTACAGCACGCCGACCGGTCGGCACTCGACGATGACCCCCGGATACACCGGATCCTCCAGCAGCACCAGCGCGTCGAGTGGGTCGCCGTCGCCGGCGAGCGTGTTGGGAACGAAGCCGTAGTCCGCCGGATACGTGGTCGCCGTGAAGAGGCGTCGATCCAGGTAGACCTTGCCGTCCTCGTGGTCGATCTCGTACTTGTTGCGGCTCCCACGGGGGATTTCGATGACGACGTGGATGCAGTCGGGGGCGACGGTCTTGGGCATTGATCACAGCATCGCACACCGCCACGCACGGGCCTCGGCCAGCTACCCTCGCGGCATGGAGTTCCGGCGCATCGAGAATCTGCCCCCGTACGTCTTTTCGATCATCAACGGGCTCAAGATCGAAGCACGTCGTGGCGGTGCCGATGTGGTCGACCTCGGGTTCGGCAACCCCGACATCCCCTCGCCGCAGATCGCCGTCGACAAGCTCGCCGAGGCCGCCCGCAACCCCAAGAACCACCGGTACTCGCTCAGCCGCGGGCTCCCCAAGCTGCGCGAAGCGATCGCCGGATACTACAAGAACAAGTGGGACGTCGACCTCGACACCGAGTTGGAGATCACCAACACCATCGGCTCGAAGGAGGGGTTCAGCCACCTCATGTGGGTGCTGCTCGACAGGGGCGATGCGGCGATCGTGCCCAGCCCGAGTTACCCGATCCACATCTACGGCCCGCTGTTCGCCGGCGCCGACCTGCGCCAGGTGCCGATGCGCTTCCTCGCCGACCCCTCCCAACGCGACCATTTCGCCGACGACTTCATGGCCAGCCTGCAGACCGCGTGGGACGTGGGGTGGCCCAAGCCGCGGGTGCTCGTGATCTCGTTCCCGCACAACCCCACCGGGGCCACGGTCGACCTGGCGTTCATGCAGCGTGTCGTCGACTTCTGTCGCGAGCACGAGATGATCGTCGTACACGACTTCGCCTACGCCGACGTGGGCTTCGACGGTTACGAGCCGCCGAGCATCCTGCAGGCCGAGGGCGCGAAGGAATGCGCCGTCGAGCTGTACTCGATGACCAAGAGCTTCTCGATGGCCGGCTGGCGAAGCGCATTCCTCGTCGGCAACGCCGAGGTCGTTCAGGCGCTCGTGAAGATCAAGAGCTACCTCGATTACGGCATGTTCCAGCCGGTGCAGATCGCGGCGACGGTGACGTTGAACGAGGCGGCCGACTTCCCCGACCAGGTGCGGGCGATCTACGAATCGCGCTGCGACACGCTGATCGAAGGGCTCGGGCGCATCGGCTGGGACATCCCCAAGCCGGGCGGATCGATGTTCGTGTGGGCGCCGATCCCCGAGCCCTACGCCGAGATGGATTCGGTCGAGTTCTGTTCGCTGATCGTGCGTGACGCGGACGTCGCGCTCTCGCCGGGCGTCGGCTTCGGTCCCGGCGGTGAGGGCTTCGTGCGCTTCGCCCTGATCGAGAACGAGAAGCGCATCCAGCAAGCCATCCGCAACCTCAAGCGCGGCCTCCCCAAACTCGGCTGAACGGTTACGCCTGGGTCATGCCCGGTGTTGCGCCGGGGGTCTGACCCCTGGCGTAACACGATGGTCACGAGCCTGTGATCTGGGGGCCGGTACCGTGCGGCCGGTGATCACCATCGTCGTGCGGGTCTGGATGCCCGATCGTCCCGGCGCGCTCGGCCAGGTCGCAAGCCGGATCGGCGCCGTGCGCGGCGACGTGCTGGCAATCGAGATCCTCGAACAGGGCGGCGGGCGGGCGATCGACGAACTGACGGTTTCGCTGCCCGACGAGGACCTCTTGTCACTGTTGACCGCCGAGGTCGACGCGGTCGACGGGGTGTCGGTCGAGAGCATCCGCATCGTCGACCCGGATCGCACCGACGCCAGCCTGTCGGCCCTCGCCCTCGGCGCCGCGATCGCGGAGTGTGCGCCGTCGGAGCGTCTCGGTGTGATGATCGGCGGCATCCAACGATTCTCCGAGACCGACTGGGTCGTCGTCCTCAAGGCGGGCGAGATGGTGGCGCACCTCGGCGAGACCCCCGACCTCGGCTGGCTCACCGCCTTTCTCGCGGGCAGCGAACACCTCGACGGCCTCGACGACTCGGCGCCGAGCGACCTGCTGTGGGCGAGCATGACCACCTCAGGACTGACCGTGGCCGCCGGCCGCTCGGGCAACCCCATCCACGAACGTGAGCGGGTGCGCTTCTCGCTGCTCGTGAGATTGGCCGACGCCCTGATCGAACAGTGACGGATCAGTGAGCGATCCAGCCGCGTGAGCGCTCGACGGCGCGCAGCCACTGGTCGTGGAGTGCATCGGCAACCGTGCGGTCGTCGTCCGGCGTGAACTCGGCCTCCAACGCCCAACGCGCACCGACCTCGTCCAGGTCCGCCCAGACCCCCTCGGCGAGCCCGGCGAGGAACGCTGCACCGAGTGCCGTCGTCTCCTGATCGGTCGGACGCTGCACCCGCACGCCGAGCTGATCGGCCTGGAACTGGCAGAGAAAGTCCATCACCGACGCGCCGCCGTCGACACGCAGGTCGACGATCGGCGTTCCACTGACGGCGGCCATCGCGTCGATCACGTCGCGGGTCTGATACGCCATCGACTCGACGACCGCCCGAGTGACCTCCGCCCGACCTGTGCCTCTCGTGATCCCCACGATCGTGCCGCGTGCGTACGGATCCCACCACGGCGAGCCCAACCCGGCGAACCCGGGCACCACGAACACGCCGCCGGTGTCGGCGACCGACTCCGCGAGCGGGCCGGCCTCTGACGCCCGATCGATGATGTCCAGACCATCGCGCAACCACTGGATCGCCGCACCGGTGGCGAAGATCGAACCTTCGAGGGCGTAGTGCGTGGTGCCGTCGGCCAGTGTCCACGCGACGGTGGTGAGCATTCCGTCGGCCGGTTCGGGACACGTCTCGCCCACGTTGAGGAGCACGAACGAGCCCGTGCCGTAGGTGTTCTTGGCCATACCCGGCGTAACGCACGCCTGCCCGAACAGTGCCGCCTGCTGATCACCGGCGACTCCACTGACAGCGATGCCACCCGGAACGCCCGCCGACGCCGCCGTGATCCCGATCCGCCCGCTCGACGCCACGATCGTGGGCAACGAGTCGATCGGCACGTTGAGCAGCGCACAGAGATCGGGGTCCCACGACCGCGTCCGGATGTCGCACAGCATGGTGCGGCTCGCGTTGCTCACATCGGTGGCGAACACCTCGCCGGCGGTCAGCTTCCAGATCAGCCAGGCGTCGATCGTGCCGATCGCCAGGTCGCCGTCGATCGGGATGTCTCGATTGGCCAGCAACCATTCGGCCTTCGTGCCCGAGAAGTACGGATCGAGTACGAGCCCCGTGCGCTGTCGAACCAGATCGAGGTGGCCACCTGCGGTGAGTTCGTCACAGCGCTGGGCTGTCCGACGGTCCTGCCACACGATGGCGTGGCCGTAGGGCTCACCGCTCGATCGATTCCATGCGAGGACGGTCTCGCGCTGGTTCGTGATGCCGATCGCCGCAACGGAATCTGCGC
>JBGTEH010000519.1:0-9814 GCA_041747915.1 Ilumatobacteraceae bacterium | reverse complement strand
GACCTGTACTCCCATCGTCGTGATGTTCTCGCCGAGGTCGCCCGGTGACACCTGGTGCCCCTCGGCCGCCAGCTCGTCGAGCAGCTCGCTGGGGATGAGGTGAACCTGGCGGAGGTTGGGTTGGCTGGGGTCCGCGGCGATGCGCGAGAGGTGCTGTACGAGGGGGCCAGCGTGTGCGTCCCCGCGGATGCCGACGCCGGCGACCAGCTCGACCTCTCCGACCGTCTGCTTCGAGAAACCGTGCGTTTGGCTGAGGTGGAGTGCCGCGATCGATCCCACCTTTCAATCATGACCGCGGAGTGCACCTCTCAGCTCAGCCGTAGATCTACCGGTGATGCACTCGCTCTCACTCGGTATCGGTGGCGATGGTGCGGCCGGCGCGATCGGGTGTCCATGACGGAACGTAACTGGACTGCTTCTCGGGGGATCATGTCATCGTCGGCGGGCAAAGAGCAAGAGCTGATTGTCGCTACCGGTGCATGCTCCATGCGCCCGCCTGGAGTTCTTCTGATGCGATGATCAAGTTCGGGACACCGGGCATCGAGTAGTAGCCGAGCGCCACGGTCACGGTCCGCTCGCTCGCCTCTTGGATGCACACCACTTCGTCGAAGCCATCGGCGCCCCGCAGCGTCCAACGTTCGGCGAGCGACGCGAGCCCTTCAGCGAGCACCTGGTCGACAGCATCCTGACGCGTCACGTGGCGGCCGAGCACGGCGCCGAACACGACGAGTGCGAACCACGAGCCATCACGCAACTCGACGTGTCCGCACAACTCACCGTCGACCGGACGCCTCACGTCTTCCATTGTGCGAGCATGCCTGCTCAACTCCCCATCCGCCAACGCGTTTGCCGGTGGCTGAAGTCGGAGATCAGCTCGATCCCGCCGAGCGGTTACTCATCGCTTGCGAACCGTGATGAGCCAGGCCGCAAGCCGAGGAACACACCATCGGCGGTCTGGCGATCGAAGAACAGGTGGGCGGGTTCGACGCCGCTCTCTCCCTCGCCTCGTGGTCGAGGCCGTCGGTCAGCCCCTCAACGATGCCTGTCGTCCTCGCGAGCTCCATCGCGGCCGACCCGTCGGTTTCGACGTCGATCGGCTCGAAACGAGCATCCGAGTCGAGAGATCGATCCCTGTGACTTCCCCTCGCAGTTGATGCGTGCGACGTCCCGCGTCGGTCATCCTGTGCCGCACCCCAGGCCAATGGTGGCGACGATCAGTCGACGTCGCCGACGGTTCGGTCGCACTCCGGACCGTCCAGGAAGTCATTGATTTCCTGCTTCGACCGGAGCACGTAGACGATGACCTGGTGCCCGGACAGCGAGATGATCTCGCGTTCGCGTTCGGGCTCGACGCGGCGCTTCCGCCAGATCCGTCCGGCCAGCCGCCACTCATCGCGCAACCGGGCCCAGGGCGAGTAGTCGCATCCTTCGGGCAACTCACCCGGCATCCGCAACCCGCGCAGCAGCGCGCGCCCTGAACAGAGCCACCAGGGCATATCGAGGACCACGACGGTGTCGGCGAGCTCGATTCGGAGGTCGAGTGTCTCGTGATAGTTGCCGTCGGCGATCCACGAGTCGCCACCGAGCACGACTCGCTGCTTGTCGCGCCACTCGGTCTCCGACGGCGCAACCCAGCCGGCCTTCCAGAAGGCGAGGTCGAGGTGGACGACCGGCAAGCCGGTCTTGGACGCGAGCGCGAGAGCGAAGGTGCTCTTCCCTGACCCGGCCAGACCGGTGACGACGACGCGACGTCCGACCACCAACGAGGATTCGCTCATCATCGAGGGGCGATCGGATTCAGGGTCGGTCGAGCGAGTAGGCGACTGTATGGCGGGGCTCGTACAGGCTGATCGCATCTGCACCGGGCACGTTCATGGACGTCACCAGGCCCCACCCCTGATCCACGATTTCGCCATCGAAGGTCGCGCCCTTCGCCTCGAGTTCCGAGCGTGTCTCGACGACGTCGTCGCACATGAACGAGATCTCGACGTGACGCGTGCTTTCCCAAACCTGTCCCTCCCACTCGCTCCGCGTCGGGTGAACGCCGAGCTCGCTCGGTCCGCTGCCGAAGATGAGCCAGCCCGTCGCGGAGCCGTCGCTGGTCCCCGAATCGTTCACGAACGGGAATCCGAGCACATCGCGCAAGAACAACCGGGTCGCGTCGACGTCGTCGGAGTAGATCAGCGCATGCATCGAAGTGATCACGTCCACATGCTCGCGCAGTCGACGTCTCGAGTCGACCGCTCGCATGACGACACGAACCCAGACGAGAGCAGCTCGCGAACGCTGGGAGAGCGTCCGCGCCTCGCTTCAGCTCAGCTGTCGTGATCGAATGTGACCTCGACCATGGGTGCCGAATCGAGCAGCACCTCGAGGCGGTCTTGGGTCCGGTACCAGCCAGCGTTCAGATGTTCGAGCACGGTGCGCCGTGTCGGCGCGTCTTCCACCGGCGTCGCACGAGCCGAGAGGTCGACGTGGCCGTGCCGCTTGAGGTGGACGATGAGACCTGGGTGAGCGATGAGGTTGGCGAGCCAGTCCCGCCGGCCCGGCGTTCCCGTGACGAAGAATCGGCCGTCGACATCGAGCATCCAGATCTCGATACGGCGAGGGAGCCCGGTCGTGCGACCCGTTGTCGTGATGTCCACTGTCGGATCATCTGCGAGCTCGAGGCGTACCAGATCCACGTCTTCAGCGTAGAGCGACCGCCATTGGTCGCAAGATCTGTCGGACCGTCATGACGCCGCCTCGACATCGCAACAACGTTCTACGCAGATCCCAGCGTCCGAGAAGGTGCTCGGAGATCTCCGACCTTCATCGAGCGGTGATCTGGGCCGATGCGTAGACGTGGGCGGTGGAGCGGGCGATCGCGTCCCACGAGTACTTGCGTTCCACGAGGTCGCGAGCATTGGCCACCAGGATCGTTGCCAGCTCGTCGTTGGTCAGCACCTGTTCGATCGCATCGGCGAGATCGTCGGGATTGCCGGGCTCGAAGGTGACCCCGGCGTGGGTACCGACCACGAGCTCGGCGAGTCCACCGGTTCTTGCGACGATCAACGGGGCGCCGGCAGCGAGGGCTTCGAGTGCAACGATTCCGAACGGTTCGTACAGCGATGGAATGACGACGCACCCGGCATGGTGCACGAGGTCGCGCAGGTCGGCATCGGGGACGAATCCGCGGAGTTCGATGATGTCGCTGACGCCCTCCACATCGATCTGGGTCTGCAGCTCAGGGAGGTAGCTCCCGCGACCGGCGATCACGCTGCGCACCTCCGGCACCCGGCCGCGCAGGGTGTGCATCGCTCGCGCCAACACCTGGAAACCCTTCTCGAACTGCACACGCCCCCACGACACCACGAGCGGATCACGCTGGCGCTCCGGCGCCAGGCCGACATTGGCGGATCGCCAGAGCGACGGGTCGATGCCGTTGGGGATGTGGGCAATGCGGTCGACGTCGAGTTCGAACCCGGTCACGAGTTGTTCGACGATGAAGCGGGTCGGGGCGATCATGTGGTGGGCCTGGAACGCCAGCCACCACTCGATGGAATTGATGTCGGTGGGATGCCCCAACGGGAGCTGACCGCCGTGGCGCACCCGTTCGGTGCCGTGCATGGTGAGCACGAACGGCGAGTTGTACCGCGCGGCGAGCGAATCGGCTGCCCACCCGAGCTGCCAGTCGTGGCCGTGCACGACGTCGGGTTCCCAGCCGTCGAGTTCATCGGTGAATCTGGCGCCGAGTTTGGTGACGGCGTGGTTTGCCGAGGCGGTTCGTGTGACCATCTCCGCGGGTGGCAACCACGGCAGATCGATGAGTGTGCGCAGCACGGTGACGCCCGGCGGCGGTTTCGACCCGAGCTCGCTCGCTCGATCGGCCACGGTGAGCACGACGACGTCGTGGCCGTCGGCGGCGAGCGCTGCGCTGAGACCGCTCACCTGAGCAGCGATGCCGCCGGTCGAGCGGGGCGGAAAGTCCCACGACAACATCAGCACTCGCACGAGCGCGCACCCTAGTCCCGCTGACGCCCTACCCTGGTTGGCGATGGCTCTTGTCGCCCGCCCGATCGGTGATCTCGACCTGCACCTGTTCGGTGAAGGGACCCACCGGCGCCTCTGGGAACTGCTGGGACCGCAACCACTCGCCGTCGACGAATCCGGCGCCGTGCGTTCTGTTCGCCTGGGTGTCTGGGCCCCCAACGCCGTCGGGGTGTCGGTGATCGGCGATTGGAACGATTGGGTGCCGCAGCCGCTCGCCCCGGCGAATGCATCCTCGGGAATCTGGACTGCGGTGGCACCCGACGCTCACAGTGGTCACCGCTACAAGTTCGTCATTGCGACGGCCGACGGACGCACGCTGCACAAGGCCGATCCGATGGCGCGCCAGAGCGAGCGGCCGCCGAGTGACGCCAGCATCGTGCCGACCGCCGGCGCCTACGCGTGGGGTGACCACGCGTGGATGCACCAGCGACGCGGCACGCTCGACGCGGCGCTGCCCCTGCGCATCTACGAGGTCCATCTGGGGTCGTGGCGACGGTCCGTCGACACCTGGGACGACCTGGCCATGCAGCTCGGCGACCACGTCGAACGTCTCGGGTTCACCCATGTCGAGTTGATGCCGATCGCCGAGCACCCGTTCGGTGGGTCGTGGGGATACCAGGTGTCGGGCTACTACGCGCCGACCGCACGTTTCGGGCCGCCCGACGGCCTGCGACGCTTCGTCGACGCGTTACACCGGCGGGGCATCGGCGTGATTGTCGACTGGGTGCCGGCGCACTTCCCACGTGACGAGTGGAGCCTCGGACGCTTCGACGGGACCCCCCTGTACGAACATCCCGATCCGCGCCGGGGCGAGCATCCCGACTGGGGTACGTACGTGTTCGACTACGGCCGCAACGAGGTGCGCAACTTCCTCGTCGCCAACGCGCTCTATTGGCTCGATCAGTTCCACGTCGACGGACTGCGCGTCGACGCGGTCGCGTCGATGCTCTACCTCGACTACTCGAGAGCGCATGGCGAGTGGACCCCGAACGAGTTCGGAGGACGTGAGAATCTCGAGTCTCTCGCCTTCTTGCGAGAGACCACGACGGTCGTTGCCGACGAGTTCCCCGACGTGCTCATGATCGCCGAAGAGTCCACATCGTGGCCCGGAGTCACCTCACCACAGGCCCAGGGCGGCCTCGGCTTCACCCACAAGTGGAACCTCGGTTGGATGCACGACACGCTCGACTACCTGGCGCTCGATCCTGTCCATCGCAGCCACCACCACAACGAGATGACCTTCGCTCTGCTCTATGCCTACGACGAGCGTTTCGTGCTGCCGCTGAGCCACGACGAGGTGGTACACGGCAAGGGCAGCCTCCTGCGCAAGATGGGCGGCGACGATTGGCAACGGTTCGCCGCGCTCCGCGCGCTCTATGCATGGCAATGGTCGATGCCGGGAGCGCCGTTGCTTTTCATGGGCGCCGAGTTGGCGCCGTGGGAGGAGTGGAACGACGAAGCTGGCCTTCCATGGCATCTCCTCGAGCATCGCGCTCACCGCGGTGTCCACGACCTCGTCGTCGCCTTGAACCGCGCTGCTGACCTGTGGCCGGCGCTGTGGCGTCGCGACACCGAGGCGGGCGGATTCCAGTGGCTCGACGCGGACGATGCCGCCCACAGCCTGTACGCATTCGCCCGCTGGGACCAGGAGGGGTCGGCAGCCGTGGTCGGCATCGCCAACTTCACGCCGGTGGTTCGCACCGGGTACCGCGTGGGGCTGCCGTGGGGCGGGCCGTGGGAGGTCGTTCTCGACACCGACGACGCGTCGTGGTGGGGGAGCGGACATCGCGGCGACGAACAACGGTCGATCCTCGGTGTCGACGAGCCGTGGCAGTCGCTCGGCTCATCGGCAATCATCGATATCGGCCCGATGTCGATGGTGTGGCTCGGCGCACGTTCTCCCGGCTGACCTGACGCGGTTGCAACGGTCGGCCCGTGCCACCTCCGCCAAAACGAGACGCGGGGTCGGACCCCGCGGCTCATTCGCCGGTCGGCGTCACCGGGCGTCGACGATGCGGCGCAATGCGGCGAGGTTGCGCCGCCAGATCGGACCGAGCACCAACTTGGCGCCGACGATCTCGCCGAGGCGACCGCCGAGGTACCACGGGAAGTCGAGGTTCTCCGACCACGTGAAGCGGGTTCGATCACCGATGGGCTCGATGGTGAAGACTCCGGTGCCGGTCACGATTCCCGAGTGGCGAACGCCCATCCGTCCGGTCTGGCCGTCGACACCGTCGACGGCGTCGATCGCGGGTCTCCACTCCGTGATCTGCATGCGATCGGTCAGCCTGATCGGGCCGACCTTGGTGTCGCACAGGAACTCGGTTCCGACCCCGCGTGTCTGGTCGGTCTGGAAGCGGATCGACACCGCATCGGCCATCCAATCGACGTGGCGTTCAACTGGCTCGACGATGCTCCAGACCTCCGCCGCGGTGGCATCGAGGTCGATGGAGACGGTGACGTCACTCATTGCGGTGCGACCGACGGCTCAGGCCGACGCGGCGACCGAACGCAGTGCGTCGCACGCGTCCTCGGGCGGCACGATGTTGATCATCACGCCGGTGCCGCGTTCGAATCCGGCCTGGGTGACGAGGTTCGGCCAGACGTGGGCGTGCCAGTGGTACTGGCCGGTGTGCTGGTGCGGCGCGGTGTGGAACCCCAGATTGAACGCAACGTCGCCCAACGCGGCATCGAGGTGACCCAGCGCGTTGCGCAGTGCGATCCCAACGGCGGCCAGGCTCGTGTCGGGGGCGTCTTGCAGGTGGCCCTCGTGGTGGCGCGGCACGATCAGCATCTCGTACGGCGCACCACTCCAATAGGGAGCGATGACGGCGACGTCATCGTTCGCGAAGATGACTCGTTCGTCGGCCGAGAGTTCGGCCTCGACGGTGGTGCACAGCAGGCACCCGCCGGCGAACCGGGCGAACGCGCGCTCCTCGTCGATGATCTCACCGGGCACGAACGGCAGCCCGAGGATCTGCCCGTGAGGGTGCGCGATCGAGGCGCCGGCCTCCCACCCGTGATTGACGATCGCCTGGGTGTAGCGCACCTGGGGCTTCGAGGCATGATCGGCGAAACGGTCGCGCAGCACACGCATGAACTGGGCGGCATGGTCGTCGTCGAGACGATGCAGACCGGAATCGTGATCGGGCGTGTACACGAACACTTCGTGGATGCCGCTCGCTTCGGCCATCACGTGCACGGGTCCGAGGTTGTGTACAGCGAATGCTTCGCCGCCGTCGAAGGCCGGATATCGGTTCGGAATCACTCGCATCGACCAGGAACCGTCGGCCTCGACGGTTTCGAGGGCGGGAGGCGTGGCTTCTTCGTTGCCGGCACAGAAGGGACACGGACGATTGTGGTCGTCTTCGACCGAGCGGTCACGTGGCGCGAAGTCATTGGGCCGCTCGGCACGCTCGGCGACGATGGTCACCCACCGTCCGTTGAGGGGGTTCAATCGCATCTGACTCATTGTTGTGACAAGGATACGACCACTCGGTCGCTCATACGTGGAACTGCGCAGAAGTCTCCTGCGGGTGTTCGGCGGCGAAGCGGCGATCGAGCCGCTCCTGGTTCCATCGGTGCAGTCCCCAGCCGATCAACGCCCCGACCGCGAACACAACGAGGCCGCCGACACCGTCGAGCCAGTAGTGGTTGGCCGTCACCACGATCGCAAACAATGTGGTGATCGGATACAGCAGCACGAGCAGCTTGGTCCACCATCGTCGAAGTAGCGGCCACAACGCGATCGCGCACCACGTTGACCAGCCGATGTGCAAGCTCGGCATTGCCGCGTACTGGTTGGAGATCGAGGCCATCGCTTCGGAGTCGAACGACCATGGACCGCCGTACTCGACCAGCGTGTCGACGAATCCGAATCCGCCGTCGGGCCGCACGTCGCTTTCGATGCACGCACCGCCATAGCTGGTCGGGTCGTCGCGGGGGCACGGCTCGTCGAGCAGGCGCGGCGGCATCAGCGGAAAGAACGCAAAGCCGATGATCGCCAGTGCGGTCATCGCGGCGAGCGTGTTTCGCCACTGGGGGAACACGTCGGAGCGCTTGAGGTACAGCAGGATGAAGACCCCGAGCGTGACGATGAAGTGGGCGGTGCCGTAATACGTGTTCCAGAACTGGATGAAGACCCGGTACGGCAGGAACCATCGCTGCACGGATTCCTCGTGATAGAGGTTCATCCACATCTCGGCGCGGATGATGCGTTCGGCGTTGGTGAAGGCTTGTTCGGGGACCCCGTCGGCAGTGATCTTGTTGGACCCGAAGAGATTGCGGGTGAAGGAGTAGATGCCGTAGAAGATCGCGACGATCAGGGCTTCCTTCCACCAGAACACCCGGTGTTGCCGTTGCGGCGCGTGGGCCTCCTCGGCGACCTCCATCACGGGGGGTACTGTATTCGCAGATTACGGTCTGATTGCATGCGATTGGTCGAGGGACACGCCGGCGAACTGGCCGTGGCTGCACTCAGCGGATTCGGCACCGACGTGATGTTCACGCTCAACGGTGGCCACATCTGGCCGTTCTACGACGCAGCACGACACCAGGGGATGCGAGTCGTCGACACGCGCCACGAACAGTCGGCGACGTTCGCCGCCGAGGCGTACGCGAAGCTCACCCGTCGCCCCGGATTCGCAGCGCTGACGGCCGGCCCCGGCATCACCAACGGGATCTCCGCCATGACATCCGCGCACTTCAACGGTTCGCCCGTCGTGGTGCTCGGGGGTCGCGCTCCACAGGGTCGCTGGGGAGCAGGATCGCTGCAGGAACTCGATCACGTGCCGATCGTGGCTCCGATCACGAAGTCGGCGGCAACGGTCACCGACCCGACGCAAGCCGGCGCGATGGTCCACGCCGCCGCCCGCGTGGCGATGGAACCCCACCGCGGCCCGACGGTCCTCGACTTTCCACTCGACGTGTTCGGTCCGTCGTCCGGCGAGGTACCGGATTTCGACGAGCGAGCCGTTGCCGGCGCTGCGCCGGACCCCGCAACTCCAGCGCGACGCGGCTCCACAACCGCTGCCAGCTCACGGGCCGGCCGCGCGGCTACTACCGCAAGCTGAAGATCAACCGGATCGCCCTGCGCGATCTCGGGTCCGCCGGGCAGATCCCCGGCATGGTCAAGTCGAGCTGGTGAGGGGGGCGTCATGAACGATCCATTGGGCGACATGCTCACCCGCATCCGCAACGCGCAGCTGCGCGGCAAGTCGACGGTCAACACGCCCGCCTCGAAGGTCCGGGCCTGGGTGCTCGACGTGCTCGCGGACGAGGGCTACATCCGGGGCTACGAGCGCAAGAGCGACGAGCGCGGCCATCCCGCGATCGAGATCGCGCTCAAGTACCACGAGGGCGTCCCGGTCATCCGCGAGATCAAGCGCGTGAGCAAGCCGGGCCGGCGCGTCTACATGGCGGCGCGCGACCTGCCGCAGATCCGGTCCGGCCTCGGGGTGTCGATCGTCTCGACGCCGCGCGGCGTGATGTCGGACCAGAACGCTCGCCAGGCCAATGTCGGCGGCGAAGTGCTCTGCACCGTGTTCTGAGGAGGGAGCCATGTCTCGCATCGGAAAGCGACCCGTCGAGATGCCCTCGGGCGTCACGGCCAAGGTGTCGGGCCAGACCGTCGAGGTGACGGGCCCCCGCGGCACGCGCAGCTTCACGGCGACCGACGACGTGTCGATCGACCACGAGGACCAGGTGCTCACCGTGCGCCCGCGCGGCAGCTCGAAGCGCGCGCGCCAGCAGTGGGGCATGAGCCGCACGATGGTGGCGAACC
>JBGTEH010000518.1:0-2698 GCA_041747915.1 Ilumatobacteraceae bacterium | reverse complement strand
GTACGGGGGCAACCTGTGGACCGGAGCTGTGCTGGAGCGCGTGCTCGACGACCACGTCGAGCGCGGTGCATCGACGCTCGCCGACCTCGTCGCGTCGCAACGCGCCGAGAACCCTGATCCTGCTTGTTGAGACGGCGAAGTCGCTTCGCACGTCGAGTGTCACCAGCGTTGGAAGCCGCCTTCGGAGTCGATCACCTGCCCGCGGATCCACGAACCCTCGTCGCTGACCAGAAATGCCACGAGGTTGGCGACATCCGCGGGCGTGCCCCACCGCCGGTCAGGAAACTGTTCGGCGATCGAGCGGCGGACCTCGCCGGTTGCGTATCCCGTGTCGACCGGACCTGGGTTGATGCAGTTGGCGACGATGCGGCGCGCAGCGAGTGCATGGTCGATCGAGCGCGTCATCTGGTGCAGGGCACCCTTCGACACGGCGTAGGCGATCTCGCCGTCCATCGGCTCGATGTGCTGACCGCTCGTGAACCACAGCATGCGACCCGTCGGCGTCGAACCGGCGGGTGCCGGCTCGTGGCGCGCCGCGAATCGTTGGGCCAGCAGCACGACGCTGCGTACGTTCGCCGCCCAGCACCGATCGAGTTCGGTGGCGGTGACGTCGGCGAGCGAGTCGTGCGAGGAACGCGCGTGCCCGGCGACCACGATGTCAAGACGGCCGGCGCGGTCGACGACCTCGTCGATCAACGCTGCTGGCGTCGTCGGATCCTCGAAATCGTGCTGCTCCACGTCGAACGGGAGAGTGCTGATCGGATCCTCTCCCCAGGGCATCTCGATGTCGTGAGGCGACCAGCCGGTCGCGATGACCATTGCACCGAGGTCGTGGAGGCGAGCCGCAACCGTTGCGCCGATCCCGATCGAACGCGAGACACCGGTGACGAGTGCGACTCGCCCGCTGAGCGGTTGATGGTCGGAGTCGATGGGTGAGTGTTCGATGGTGGCGATGATCTGATCCTCGCAGATCGCACGACCGCGTGGGGGCTGGCCGCATGTCAAGCTGAGTACATGGCGACAACCGCAGGTCGGACTCGGGTAGTCACGGTGACGACGTTGGTGGCCGTCGCATGGGGGCTGGGAGCGTGCAGTAGTAGTGCAGGACAGTCCGGGCAAGCGCTCATCGAGGGGGAGTTGGCCGACACGATCGGGCTCGGCGAGCTCGATGCGAGCTGCAACGAGCCCGACGGGTTGAAGGAGGGCGAGACCTTCACCTGTACCGCCACGACCGAAGACGGCACAACGATCGAGTTCCTCGGGACGATGACCTCCGACGACAAGTTCGACGTGGTGACCACGAACCTGCTCACGGCCGACGACGTTCTCGCGATTCGCACCGACGCCGCGGTGGCTCTGGGCGAGCAGGTGGGCCAGGAGATCCGCCCCGACGACATCGTGTGTCCTGACAACGTGGTCGTCCTCGACAACACGGGCGCTTTCGTGTGTCAGATCACCGACACGACGGCCGGAGACGTCTACGAGCTCACGGTCAGCACCGGCGGTATCGAGCCGGGGGGTGGCGTTCGCGATCTCCAGTACTCGATCGCCGACCAACCGCTCTGAGCGGGTTCACTTTCGGGCGATGCGGTACGGCTCGTCGGTCCTGACGAGCACCGAGGTGTCGCCGTGGCGGATCGGAACGCCGGCGCCGGTGAGGACCGTCAGGGTCAGGCCGGTCGGGTCGAGTTCGACGCGCATCTTCGAGCCGTGGCGCAGAAGATGGAACGTCACCTTCTCCCACGATGTCGGCAACCGCGGCGCGAACTCCAGGTGCTCGCCCTGTTCGACCATGCCGGCGAACCCGTACACGATGCCGGCCCACACGCCCCCGGCCGATGCGACGTGGACGCCGTCGGCGGTGTTCCCGTGTTCATCGCACAAGTCGAGGTACAGCGCCCGAGTGAAGTACTCCAGAGCGAGGTCGTCGTAGCCGACCTCGGCTGCGACGACTGCCTGCACGCACGCCGACAGCGACGAGTCGCCGGTGGTGATCGGGTCGTAGTAATCGAAGTTCCGGCGCTTCTGGTCCGCCGAGAAGCGCTCCGAGCGCAGGTACATCGCCAGTACCACGTCGGCCTGCTTGAGCACCTGATGTCGGTAGATCACGAGCGGGTGATAGTGCAGCAGCAGCGGGTAGTCCGACGGCGGTGTCGCCTCCCAGTCCCACGGCTCGAGGTCGAGGAACTCGGAGTCCTGTGGATGAATTCCCAACTCGTCGTCGTACGGGATGAACATCGCGTCGGCGGCTGCCTCCCAATCGTCGGGTTCGTGAGCGTCGAGACCGGTCACCCGAACCATGCGGTCGTATGCCTCGGGGTTCCAACTCTTCAGGAAGTGGACCGTTCGAGCGGCATAGCGGAGGTTGAACCGCGCCATCACGTTCGTGTAGAAGTTGTCGTTGACCACGGTGGTGTACTCGTCGGGACCCGTCACCCGATGGATGTGAAAGGTCCGTTCTCCGTTCGACGAATAGAAGCCGAGATCGGCCCACAGCCGTGCGGTCTCGATGACGATCTCAGCGCCCTCGTGGGACATGAAGTCGATGTCGCCAGACGCTTCGAGGTAGCGACGCACCGCAAGTACGACGGCAGCGTTGATGTGGTACTGCGCCGTTCCTGCTGCGTAGTAGGCCGAGGCCTCCTCGCCGCTGATGGTGCGCCACGGGTACAGGGCACCCACCTGACTCATTTCGCGC
>JBGTEH010000517.1:0-3746 GCA_041747915.1 Ilumatobacteraceae bacterium | reverse complement strand
GAGGTCGTCTCGACGACACAACGCCACCAGCGAGAGCGTCGAGTCGTGCACCTCGTGGCGGTCCTCGTTGCGCAGCCGCATGGCATCGCCGTCACGCCGCTCAGCGAGCAACACGCCCGCCTCCTCGAAGCATTCACGAACGGCCGCCACCCAGTACGCGAGCCCGCCGTGGTCGATTCCGAGCTTCTCCGATGCCGTCACATCATCGAGGCCCCGACAGAACGGTGCGATCTCCTCAGCGCCGTCAACGAGGTCGACCCGGCCCCCCGGGAACACGTACATGCCGGCGCCGAAGGCAGCGCTGGTCGTTCGACGCAGCATGAACACCTCGACGCCGGACTCTCCGTCACTCGCATCGCGTACGAGCATGACGGTGGCTGCGGGCCGGATGGGGACGTCGGCGGGATCGATCGGTTCGGCCATGGCGCCGCGACGGTACCCAACGCGGCGCCGTTCACGGGATTCGAGCGAACGATCGCAGACGTTCGCCGACTCGTCAGGCGGCCGGGGGTTCTACGGTGGCACAATGCCCTCGCCCACGCCGACCGCTCCGAACGGCGCCGTCGATGTCCTCGAACACATTCGGCCCGATACTCAGATCATCGTTCCGCTCGCCAACGGCGAACCAACAGCGGTGATCGACGCCATCGAGACCGCTGCGGCGGCGGGTGACCCGCGAGTCGATCATGTGGGAGTGCACCAGATGCACGCCATCCACGACCGGGCGTACCTGCGCGGCGAGTACCCCGATCGCCTCGGGCACATCTCGTACTTCCTGTCGCACATCACTCGTCCCCATTTCGCGGCCGGCCACGTCGGGCTCGTGCCGGCGCACTTCTCCGAGGTCTACGGGCTGATGAGGACGCGCGCCGACGATCCCCTCGTGGTAGCCGCCGCGTCGCCGCCGGACCGCCACGGCTACTTCTCGCTCGGAGTGTCGGCCGACTACACCGCGAGCTTCATCGGACGCAGTCGGATCTTCCTCGAAGTGACCGACGCGATGCCACGAACGTTCGGACGCAATCAGATCCACGTCTCGCAGGTGGTCGGATGGTGCCGCAGCGACCGCGCTCTGGTCGAAGTTCCGCCCGCGAAGGGCGGTGACATCGAACGCCGCATCGCCGAGTTCGTCGCCGAACGGATTCCCGACGGTGCGACCATCCAGACCGGGATCGGTGCGATTCCCAACGCGATCATGGAATCGCTGTCGGATCACCGAGATCTCGGCATCCACACCGAGCTGATGTCCGACGGCGTGATCGACCTGATCGAGTCCGGGGTGGTCAACGGAGTGCGCAAGCGCCTGAATCGCACCAAAGCCGTCGGCACCTTCGCGCTCGGTACCTCGCGACTCCATGAGTTCCTCCACGAGAACACCGCGATCGAGTTGCACGCCGTGCGCTACGTCAACGATCCGCGCATCATCGCCAACGAGCACAACTTCGTGTCGATCAATGCCACGTTGACCGTGGACTTCATCGGCCAGTGTGCGTCCGAGACGATCGGCGGGCAGTACTACTCGTCGTCGGGGGGGCAGAACGACTTTGCCCGCGGGGCGATGTACTCCGAAGGTGGGCAGGGATTCGTGGTGCTCAGATCCACCACGTCGCTCGGGGCATCGCGCATCGTTCCCCAATTGGCGGCTGGCGACGTGGTGACGACTCCCAAGAACACCGTCGACAAGATCGTCACCGAGTACGGAGTGGCCGAGTTGCGCGGCAAGACGATCAGCGAGCGAGCCGCCGCTCTGATCGCAATCGCCCATCCCGACCACCGCGCCGAACTCACCGCTGCCGCCGAGCACACCCACCGCACGTGAGCCTCAGTCGAACGATGACGACCGAGGTGCTTCGCTCGGCGGATCCACCGGAGCACGCCGCGTCATGACGTACGCGACGGCACCGCCGACGACGAGAGCCATGACGACGCCGACCACCTGCCAGTGCTCGTTGAGGAAGACCGTCGCGCGGGCCTGACGTTCCAAGGCCCAGTCGGTGATCGGGTCACCCTCTTCCTTGATGTCGACCCAGTAGAAGTACCACAGCAGGTATACACCCGACAGGACGACGAAGACCGCGGCGATGCGATCGACGTAGCGCAGGCCACCGCGGAGGAATTTGAGCAGGCTCGTGTTGGCCGACGCCAGGGCGATCGTGAGAGCACTGACGAGCAGTGCCATTCCGGCGCCGTACGCCAACACGTTGCCGACACCGGCGACCACGCCCTCGCGGGCGGTGGTGCTGAAGACCGTGGCGATGAACAACCCGATCGTGCACCCGATCGAGGCAACCGCGTAGGCGATCCCGAACACGAACATCGCCCTCATCGTGCGTTCGGGCGCGTCGCCGCCCGCATTGACGTTCGGGGTCATGAACGGGATCTTGTAGCCGAACAGCATGGCGGTGCCGAGCACGACGAGTGCCACCCCGATGCCGCCGGTGGCGTACTTGGCGTTCTCGTTGATCCAGTTGGTGAAGTTGTACGAGATCACTCCGGCGACCAGGAAGACCGACAGGAACCCGGCCGAAACCGCCGCGCTGACGAGCAGTGCGCGACGGATGGTGGCGCGTTGCGAACCCGGCACCGAGCCCTGCAGACCGAGGAAGTACATCAAGTACGTCGGCAACAGGATGAAGCCGCATGGGTTGACCGCGGCAACCATGCCGCGGATGAACGACAGGCTCACGGCAGCTGGGCGTCCTGAACGAGCAGCTCGTCGATCTTGGTGCGGAGCTCGTCTGCGTCGAGCGCTCCGGATTGATCGACGATGGTTCCGTCGGAGGCGACGAACAGGGTGACCGGAAAGGCGACGGCGCCGACGCCGTCGACCAGTTCAGCGGTGTCGTCGCGCAGGAGTTCGTAGCGCACCCCACGTTCGCCGGCGAAGCGTTGCATCACCTCGACCGAGTCGAGCGTGTTCACTCCGACGAATCGCACTTCGTCGCGCTCGGCGTCGACCTCGGCGAATGCGGGGAGCTCCTTGGCACATGGCGGGCAGGTGGAGAACCAGAGATTCACCACCAGCGGTTCGCCGAGCAGATCCTGTGTGGTGACACCGTTGCCGTCGGCGTCCAACAGCGTCACGTCGGGAAACGCCGTACCCTGCAGCGCCTGGTTGCCGAGGCCATCGTTGGGGAACGTCACCACCGAGGCGGCGTCGGTGAGCACCGCATCGAGCTCGTCGTCGTTGTCGGAGCGTTGCGTGAAGGCGAACACCGCGATCACCGCGACCGCCGCCACGAGCGATCCCACGAGGAGCCGAGGGCGGATGTGCACGCCGACGAGGCTACCGACGACCCCTCCGGCGGGCCGGTCGAGCCACCCGTTCTTCGTATTTGTTCACCCCCCGCCCCACCCCACCCCAATCCGTTTGCGGCGCGAATTCGGTGAGGGGGGTCACCTAAAACGCGCCACAAACGGGTTCTTGGGGGACCGAGGCGCGACCTGCAGATCGGTGCCGCGCACCCGCCCCAATCCGTTTGCGGCGCGAATTCGGTGAGGGGGGTCACCCAAAACGCGCCGCAAACGGGTTTTTCCTGGGGGATGGGGGTCAGGCGACGGCGACGGGGCCGAGTTCGTCGATGACGACGGCGGGGCGGGGGTTTTTCGGCGGGCGGCCGCAGGGACGCTTGTTGGCGATGATGCGTCCGCCCGAGATGAGTTCGCCGCCCCACACGCCCCATGGCTCCTCGCGCTCGAGGGCACCTTCGAGGCACGACGCCTGCAGCGGGCACAGCCCACACATG
>JBGTEH010000516.1:0-2787 GCA_041747915.1 Ilumatobacteraceae bacterium | reverse complement strand
GCCCGTCGGCCGTCAAGAAGGCGGCGTTCGCGGCGTTCGGCGTGGCGGCGGTCGCCGGATTGGCCATCGCGCTGGCCACCTCGTTACTGCTCGTCGTGGTCGGTGCCTCGGCGATCGCCGCCGGCTGGTTCTACACCGGTGGCCCGAAGCCGTATGGCTACCTCGGACTCGGCGAGTTGTTCGTCTTCGTCTTCTTCGGTCTGGTGGCGACTGCGGGTACGACGTTCGCTGCGATCGAATCGGTCACTGCACTGTCGATCGTGATGGGTTGCGCCGTCGGCTCGTTGTCGTGCGCGCTGTTGGTGGTCAACAATCTTCGCGACATCCTGACCGATCGGGTGGTGGGCAAGAAGACACTGGCCGTCAGACTCGGCGACCAACGCACGCGATGGTTCTACGTCGCGTTGATCGCCACGGCGTTCGTGCTCTGCGCTGTCGCAGCGGCCTGGCGCATGCCGGCGCTCCTGGCGATCCTTGCGATCCCACTGGCAATCGCTCCGATCAAGTCGGTGCTCGGTGGAGCGACCGGGGCCGCCTTGATTCCCGTGCTCGGCGCGACCGGCAAGCTGCAATTGGCCTGGGGGCTCCTGGTGACCGTCGGCCTCGTCGTCGGGGCCTGAGCGGCTGTCGTTCCGACGCAGGTTTCAGCGGTTCCAGCGCGCGATCGCGTCGGCGGTCGCCTCGGGCTGTTCCAGGTGAACCGAGTGGCCGGCGCCCACAATGATCTCGAACGTGGCATCACCGAGGTGTTCGGCCAGGCGTTCGCCGAGCGCGCAGAACTTCGCATCGTCGGCGCCTGCCAGCACCAGTACCGGCACTCGGATGTCGGCAAGTCGTTCCCACAGCGGCTCTTGCGTGCCGGTGCCGGTCGAGCGCAGACTCGCCGCGAGTCCGGCGGCCGTGTTGCGCAGCCGGTCGCCGCGCAGTGCGGTGTGGGGGGTGAGGCCTCCGAAGAGTGCATTGGCGAGCCACTCGTCGATGAACGCCTCGACGCCGACCTCCTCGATGTGATCGGCGAGACGTTCGTCGGCCGCCCTGCGCTGCGCACGCTCCGCGTCGTTGTCGATGCCGGCGGTTGCACCGATGACGACGAGCGCCTGCACAACGTCGGGATGGGTCAGAGCGGCGTGCAGCGACACTCTGGCGCCCATCGAATAGCCGATGTAGGTGCCGGAGCCGCCGGTGGCCACGAGGCGATCAGCGCATGCCCACAGATCGTCATCGGCAGGTGGGCGAGCGTCGCCGTGTCCGGGCAGATCGACTGCCACAGTGTCGGCGCCCGGTACTCGTTCTCTAAGCAGTCGCTCGAAGCGCCCCCACGAACGCGCCGTCTGAGTGAAGCCGTGGGCGAGGACGAACCGTGGGGCGTGGTCGACGGCGTCGTGGCGCATCAATCGGTCGCCGCGACGGCCTGGTCGGCCATCCTGCGCAGCACCTTGGCGAACGTCTCGGGATCCTGGGCGCCCGGGATCGCCCACTGGCCGTTGACCACGTACGTCGGCACCGCAGTGATGCCGTTGTCCGCCGCGAGGTTCAGTTCTGCCTCGACCTCGGAGGTACCTCGGCCCGACCGGAGAAAGTCGACGATCTCGTTGCGATCGAATCCGACGTCGGCGGCGCAATCGGCCAACACGTCGGGGTCGCCGATGTCGAGTCCGTCGGTGAAGTAGGCCCTGAGCAGCCGCTCCTTCATCGCGTCCTGCGACGTGGCGCCCTGCGCCTCCTGACCGGCGAGCCAGATGAGGCGATGGGCGAGGCGTGTGTTCGCCCGCAGTGCCCGATCCATGTGGAACTCGAGCCCGACGTCGGCCGCGGTCGCCGTGACGTTCGCAATGATCGCCTCGGCCTGCTCGCGGCCGCCGAACTTCTTGGCGTACGCGTCGATCACGGGGCCGGACACTCCCGGCTCCGCGCGCGGGTCGAGTTGGTATGCGTGGTAGGTGACGTCGAAGTCGACCGCCATTCCATCAGCGCTGAGTTCGTTGCGCACCAGATCGAGACCAGTGGCGAACCGCCGCTTGCCGATGTAGCACCAGGGGCAGACCACATCGGACCAGATCTCGACCGACACCGTCGGGATCGTGGTCGGCGTCGCGGGCATCGTGGAGTCGACCGTCATGTTCCACACGGTATGCGCCTATCGTCGTCGAGCAATGGTCGGCGATGCGATTCCACGTCCTGAAGACGTCCAGGCGACCTTCTGCGCGACGCTGGTCGACGAATGGGTTCGGCGCGGCGTTCGTCATGCCGTGATTTCTCCGGGCTCCCGATCGACGCCGATGGCCGTGGCGCTGGCGAGCCGTTCGGACATCGAGGTCCACGTGATACACGACGAACGATCAGCCGCGTTCGTTGCACTCGGTCTGGGCCTCGATGGCGTTCCTTCGCTCCTGCTGTGTACCAGCGGCACGGCGGCGGCGAACTTCTTCCCTGCGGTGGTGGAAGCCGGCCTCTCGGAGGTTCCGATGATCGTGCTCACCGCCGATCGTCCCGACGAACTCCGCGGGGTCGGCGCGCCGCAGACGATCGATCAGGTCGACCTGTACGGCGGTCATGTCGCGTGGTCCCGGGATCCGGGTGTCGCCGTCGACACGGAACGCAGCCTGTGGCGCGAGCTCGCCGCCGATGCGCATTCCCACGCCACGGCAGGACCGATACAGCTCAATCTCGCCTTTCGCGAGCCGCTGCTCGGCGCTGCCGGAGAGCTACCGGAACCGATCGGCCGCCCGACGCGCACCGCGCCGGCTCGCCGTTTCGACGATGTACCCGACGCTGTCGATGCCGCGC
>JBGTEH010000515.1:0-1795 GCA_041747915.1 Ilumatobacteraceae bacterium | reverse complement strand
ACCGCACTCACGAGGAAGGCATGGCCGCGCTGAATGTCACGTCGGGTGCGTGCCACCGCTGCGGCGCCGAGCATTCCACCGACGCCGAACGCGGCGGCGAGGAGACCGGCCTGGCCCCCTCCGCCATCGAGACGTTCGTCGGTGACGGTGACCACGAGGACGTCGGCGATCCCGTTGACCAGTCCTGCCACAGCGATCATGCCGACGAAGATTCGCACCCGGCGTTCGCGCCGCAGGGTGGCGAACCCGGCGAACATCCGCTGGGTCACGTCGCCGAGGTCGGGAGCCTCACGCGACGTTGCGTCGACCACTCTGGTCGTCAGCACGGCGAGGCATCCGAGCGCGGCGATCGCTGCGCAGGTCGCGAACACGCCGGCCGGTGAACCGGCGGCCATCACCGCTCCGGCGAGCAGCGGACCGAGAAACATGCCGACCTGGGCGACCACCCCGGCCACGACGTTGGCTGCGATCAGATCGGTGGGTCGGTGAGTGAGCATCGGCAACAGACAGCACATCACCGGTCGGGTGAACGAGATCGCCGTCGCCGCGGCGGCACTGGCGACATAGACGAGCAGCCAGTTGCCCGCGACCATGGCGACGCTGACGACCACCATCGACACGGCCTGCGCCGCGTAGCCGGCGGCGAGTGCGCGTTGGGGACGGAACCGATCGCCGGCGTACGCGGCGAAGGGTGTGAGCAGCACCGCCGGCACCAACTGGATGAAGGCGACGAGGCCGACTTCTCCGGGCCCGCCGCGCTCGAGTGCGTAGAAGAGCACCGCCAGCCAAGTGGCGTACTCGCCGATCGAGAACCCGCTGTAGGCCAGCAACACGCGTCGCATTTCGGGGACTCGGGCGACGCGGACGAGTGGTGCCAGCCCGTCGTTCATGCGCCAGGCGTCACCCAGATGTCCACGTGGAGATCATTCCGCGTCCTCGACCCCGCGTCGCATTCGGAGCGACAGCGCGGTCGGCTGGTAGTCGTGGACGCGTTGGTCGGACATCGCATCGCTGCGACGGCCGGTCGTGATGGCGCCGGCGGGTACGTTGGCCCGATGGACATCGGAATATTCGGAGGAGTCATCGGACCGAGCGGGCTCGACGGCATGATCGCCGACGTCGAAGCAACGGCGCAAGCCGGGTTCTCGACGTACTGGTTGCCGCAGATCGTGCAGAACGCCGAGGCGATGAACCTGATCGGCGTGCTCGCCCAGCGCGTGCCGAACCTGCGATTCGGGACCTCGGTCGTGCCGACGTATCCGCGCCATCCGATGGTGATGGCCGAACAGGCGATGACCACGAGCATGTTGACCGGCGGCCGTTTCACGCTCGGGATCGGGTTGTCGCATCAACCGGTCGTCGAGGGGATGTGGGGCCAGTCGTTCGACAAGCCGCTGCGGCACGCGCGCGAGTACCTCGAGGTGCTCATGCCGCTGCTGGGCGGTGAGGCCGTGAGCTTCGTCGGTGAGACGTTGACCGCTCGGGGCAAGCTCGACATCGACGCCGTCGAGCCGCCGGTGTTGATGGCCGCACTCGGACCACAGATGCTCCGCCTCGCCGGCGCACGCTGCGCCGGAACGATCACATGGATGACCGGAGCAGCGACCCTCTCGTCGCTCACCGTACCGACGATCTCCGAAGCGGCCGAGACCGCCGGTCGCGCCGCCCCTGAGATCGCCGCGGGCTTCCCCATCTGGGTGACCGACGACGTCGACGCCGCTCGGGCCGACGCCGCGACGACCTTCATGATCTACGGCCAGCTCCCGTCGTATCGTGCGATGCTCGACCACGAGGG
>JBGTEH010000514.1:0-1925 GCA_041747915.1 Ilumatobacteraceae bacterium | reverse complement strand
CGCCCGCGACGTGGTGTGCATCCTCACCCACGATCCGAAGTTCGACGTGCCCGCCGTGCAAGGCGCTCTGGCGACAGCGGTGGGCTACATCGGAGTGATGGGGAGCCGTTCGACCCACGCGCGTCGCATGGAACGCCTCGCTGAGGTGGGCGTCACCGACGCGGTCGACCTCGACCGGCTGATGTCACCGATCGGTCTCGACATCGGAGCAAGGACTCCGGAGGAGACAGCCGTGTCGATCTGTGCCGAGATCATCGCTCGACGAACCGGTCGCGACGTCCCGTCGCTGCGCAACGGTTCCGGAGACATTCACTCGTGAGTGGCACCCAATTCGTCGCTGCGCGCGAGCGCCCGAACGGTGAGGACCCAGCGTCCGAGATCAGGCGGTCGGGTCGCCGAAACGGACCGAGTTGACCCGCCGAGAGCTGATCGTGTCGAGTTCGACCGTACGGCCACTCTGCACCGAATGGACCACGGCATCGCCGACCCCGAGGTACATCATCACGTGTCCGGGATACTGCACGAGATCACCGGCTCGAGCGGTCGAGCGGTCGAGCGGGAGTGCATTGTTGATCTGCTGGCCGCTCTGGCGAACCAGCTGCACGCCAGCCTTCGACCATGCGTAGGTCGTCAGGCCGGAACAGTCGAAGCCGACGCCTTCCTCGCTCGTGTTCTTGCGGTAGGGCACGCCCACTTGCGTCATGGCGGCGAGCACCGCGAGCTGGTGGCCGACGGGTGCAGCCGCCCACGCGCTGGCCATTTCCTTCTGCGGGTAGCCGAGTTCGGTGGCCGCGTACTGGGCGGTTTGGGCCCGCATACGCACGTAGCTCCGATAGGCAGCCGGGCTCTCACTGGCGAGCCACTCGTCGTAGTCGGCGAGCGCGGCACGAGCCGACGAGGTGACGACGGGTGCCATCGCATTGGTCTCGAGACCGCCCTGCGCTGCAGAAGCGGTCGTTGCTCCACCTGCGAGGACACCGACGCAGAGGGCGGCGCCGACCACACACGCAGCGAACGCACGCCGGGCTCGCCTGGTGCCAGACTGGTTCGGGCACGACGGGGTTGCGTTGAATGCTGGCGAAATGTGGGTCATGGATTCTCAGGTCGACTCGCACCGGAGAACCCGGTTCGTATGACGGTCGCATAACTTATCGTCACCAAATCGCAATACTCAAGCGCGGTCGCCACCTTTTTGTCATCCGACTGACATCTCGGAGGTGATCATCGCTCGGGCTTTCGGGGGCACACGACCTCCGCCGGAGTTCTGATGTGGCCTCTACGCTGGGCGGATGCACATCGACGTCGTGGCGGTGATCCTCGCCGCCGGTGCTGGTTCGCGATACGCAGGCCCGGGCCACAAATTGTCCGCAGAACTGCCACCGACAGCCACCGAAGGACCCGCAACGGTGATCGAGCGCTCGATCGCCCACGCCGTGGGCGCCGCGATCGGCCCGGTGATCGTCGTCACCGGCGCGGTTGCCGACATCGCCGATCACATCGCCGATCACATCGCCGCGAGCGGTCCGGCCGACGCGCTGATCATTCGTCACACTCCCCGCTGGGCGCTCGGACAGATGACGTCGTTGCGCGTCGGGATCGATGCCGCGGCCGAACTCGGAGCCCGCGCAGTCGTCGTCGGCCTCGGCGACCAACCATTCGTCACGCCCGATGCCTGGCGTCGCGTCGCCGGCGCAACCGGCGCGATCGCAGTGGCGACGTACGCAGGAGAGCGTGGCAATCCGGTTCTGCTCGATTCGTCGGTGTGGCCCCTGCTACCCACCGACGGCGACGAGGGCGCCCGATCGCTGATGCGAGTTCGACCCGACCTGGTGCGTGAAGTACCGTGCACTGGTTCATCCGCCGACATCGACACCGAAGAGGACCTCCGACGATGGCAGAACAGTTGATCAACGAGTTCACCGTCA
>JBGTEH010000513.1:0-4384 GCA_041747915.1 Ilumatobacteraceae bacterium | reverse complement strand
AGCGCCTTGTCGAGAGCGATGACGTTGGCCTCCCGCAGCTTGGCGTACACGTCCGAGCGCGTCACCCGACTCGCTCGAAGTGCGTTGTCGACGAACTGGCCGTTCGCCATGAGCAGCACTGGAACGTTGTCGACAACTGCGGAGAATCCGGTCCGTTGGCGGAGCAACGCGGTGGCGGCCTGGAGCGTCAGCAGGGAGACGATCGCGACCGCGGTGTTGATCAAACGGGGTCGTGCTGCCGGTTGCGGCCGCGGCGATTCCCGCCGCTCCGACGAACAGGCCGAGGCCTGCGATGGTCGTGTAACCGACCTTCTTGATTCTGGGATTCATCATGGCGATGACCTTTCATGTTGGCGGCCGGGGGGTCCGTGCCGATGACCACACCATGCGCCTTGCGTACTTCAGAGGGCCTGAAGTGACCTGAATCGTCGTTCAGTTTGGCTGGGCACGTTCGGGCGACCGGAGTGCACCCGGGGAACATCTCCCGAACCGACCCGAACGCTTCGAGACCATCGCGAGTGGCAGCAGGGCCGAGTGGACATCTGTCGTTTCCACTCGGGGTCAGCATCGACCCGCCACACAACCGGATCGAGCACTGAGTGACCTTTCGAGCCTCCCGACGACATCAACCCCCGTCACCTCGGGGCCGGCCCGTCAGAGCCGCACACCTCGCTCACCCCGTCCGGCACAGCACGCACTCAGCTTCCGGCGATCTGTGGCAGGTTGAACGTCGGGAATGGCACCGCATCATCACTCACCTCAACTCGGCTCGTCCGTTTGGTTCACGGACGGACCCGGATGTCGCGCCAGCTCGACGTGGCATCGTCGATGAGCAGTTCGGGATCGCCGGTCCACAACTCGGCCCGTTCATGCCGCACAAGTCGGCCTCACCGTCACCCAAGCAAACACCGACGCCATCGGTCTCTACGAATCGCTTGGATTCGTCACCACCCGCAGCGACGAAACCGACTGCGAAATGTGGGCCGTCGTTCGCCCGATTCTCACGTAGCCGTCCGCTCCGTATGCCGGGACTATGCGGGTGCGCTGGTTGGGCCGCGATGCGGCGAGAGTGCTCAATCTCAATCCGGTTCGGACTCAGAGTTCCGGACAACCACGCAGCCTGACCTGTGTCGACCCGGCCGGGACGGCACGTCCTGTCGAGTCCCGGCTCGCGTGATCGTCGAAAAATCCGTGCACCGGCGCTGAAGCGGTACTGTCGGGATGACCGGGACGCTCTCGGTCAGCCGATCCAACGGTCGGCAGTTGACGACGACAGGAGCGCACTGATGGGGATACTCGACAAGATCAAACAGATGGCAGGCGAGAACAAGAACCGGATCACCGACGGGGTCGATCAGGCGACCGATGCGGTCGACAAGAAGACCGGCGGCAAGCATCACGACACGCTCCAACGAGGCGACGACGCCGCGGACAAGTTCGCCGACCGACTGAAGGACACCGGCGACGACCGCTGACGGCGGGGTCCAATAAGCTGAACACCGTCGCGTCGTCGCCACGGCGTCGGGCGCTGATCGAGGTTCGGAGATTCCCGAAGATTGCAGCGGCCAAGTCGGGCGTAGGGGGCGCGCTCTCGTCAAGAATCAGATGTTTTATATTCGAGTTACGCGGTATTGTGTCAGCTTCCAGGCGGTATTGTGTCAGCTTCCAGGCTGAGCAGCGACCACGACATAGGGCGGACAATATGTTACTTCAGCGCGTAGGCGCCAGCGATCTCAGACAGAGACTGCACAGCGGTCCGACGAGAACGATCGAACAACTACCGAACAAGCCGAATCCGGGTTCGATCCCGCCGGTGCCTCACTCTGCCCCGGGTACCCATCTCGACCGCTCGTCGCGATCGGACAGGCCGACGGTCAGTGTGGTGATGCCGACCCTGAACGAGTCTCGCAATTTGGCGTACGCGCTCTGCAGATTGCCGCCCTCCGTGATCGAGGTGATCATCATTGATGGTCTGTCCTCTGACAGCACGGTGGACACGGCCGCTGCGATACTCCCTGATGTACGGATCGTGAACGAGTCCGGACGAGGCAAGGGTGTCGCTCTCCGACGCGGCATGGCGGAGGCGACAGGGGACATCGTCGTCATGCTCGACGCCGACGGATCGGCGGATGGAGCCGAGATCGATCGCTTCGTCGACGTATTGCTGGCAGGCGCCGACTTCGCGAAGGGTTCTCGCTTTCTTCCGGGAGGTGGCAGCAGCGACCTGACGCTGCTTCGCCGTGCTGGTAACAAGGTGCTCACCGGAATGGTGAACTTCATCTGCCAAACCCGCTTTTCTGACCTCTGCTACGGCTACAACGCCTTCTGGCGAGATTGTCTCGATCACGTGTCGATCGACGTCGACGGTTTCGAGGTCGAGACCAGACTCTCCATGTTGGTGGCCAGTGCCGGCCTCGTCATCGTCGAGGTGCCGAGTTGGGAATACCGTCGAGTCTACGGTGTGAGCAACCTGCACGCGATCCGAGACGGCCTCAGGGTGGTACGAGCGATGGTCGAAACGTCGGTCGACCTCCGTCGCGGACTCCGGACAGTCCGAGCCCCCTCGGTCGAACCGACGAGCGCCTTTTTGTGAGGAGTGCTGTCATCGTGCCCGGTGAGGTTCCGGGTTGGATCGAGGATTTCGCGCGGCACGTGTCCCAGCGCCTCACGCCGCGAGGTCGTGTCCTGGTCGCCTTCACCCACCGAACGGCGACGAGCCCGCCTCTTCCGGGCCAACCTGAGCAGAGTTCCCTGCTCGGTCACTCGGCGTCCGGCTACCCGCTCTGGATGGGCCGTCGGAGTGCGGTGCTCGGGTTCCGCCGCCGCTGCGACGACACGATTCTGATCCTGTCGAACCACTCGAGTGCTCATCATATGGGCGTGTTCGCTGCGTTCGCTTCACGTGTCCGGCGCGAACGATTGGTCGTCGTCGAGGTCGACGCTCTGGACCAGACGTCCGTGCTTCGCCGGTTGGCTCGCATGCTCATCCGAGGACTTGCAGTGCGAACGATCCCCCCGCCGTCGCTGGATGCCGGCCACGACAAGGTCGCCCTCGCGTTGTGCGGCGACGACATTGCGTTCGCCGACCTCGTCGCGCGCTCGGCGCAGGCGATGCCCGAGGCCGCCGCGACCGGATGGCGCTTCGTGCTGCAAGTGGAACCCGGAAGCTCGGGATGGTTCGAAGGCTCGGATATCCTCCTCTGTGGGGTGACGGTCTGCAGTGGTCAGGCATCGCGCCGTTCTCTCTGGGGCGCCGACATCACGATCTCTCCCCATGCCTCGAGTGCACGAGAGGTCGTTGCCGAATCAGTGTTGTTCGGTGGCGCTGGAATCGTTGTCGGAGGCCCGGTCGCCGGACGCGTCCTGCGCCAGCCCGACGGGGTGTGGTTGGCTCGCCACGAATGCGCGGCTCTGCTCGTGGCACTCGAGATGGCGGGAGCGAGCGCCCGTCAACGAGCGGTTGCGGTCGATGCGATGCGGGGCCTCGCTGAGGAAGTTGTCGGACACGTCACCGGCGACGTGAGACGATTGCCGAACTGACATGATCTCGGTGGTCATTTGTGCCTACACGGCATCTCGATGGTCGCTCATCGAACGAGCGGTCGCGTCGATCGAGAGCCAGCGTCCGGCGCCGCAGGTGGTGCTGGTGATCGACCACAACGAGGCGCTGTTCGAACGTGCGCGGCAACGATGGCGCAGCATCGACGTCGTCCGCAACACGCGGACCCGTGGTCTTTCCGGCGCCCGCAACACGGGCGTGTCGTCGAGCTCTGGGGAGATCATCGCGTTTCTCGACGACGACGCGGCAGCGCGACCCGGTTGGCTCCGGTGCCTCGTTGAACCGTACAAGGATCCCGATGTGGTCGGCACGGGCGGCTGGGTCGTCGCCGACCCTGAACGACCGTTTCCCGGTTGGTTCCCGTTTGAGTATTTGTGGGTCGTGGGATGCAGCTACCGGGGGATGGCCCTCAAGCGTGAGCAGATTCGCAATCCGATCGGAGCGAATATGGCGTTTCGCCGATCTCTCTTCGACGAGACCGGCGGCTTCGTCGAGGGGCTGGGACGCAAGCGCTCTCTACCACTCGGATGCGAGGAGACAGAGCTCGCGATACGGGCCAACGCTCTCGGCTCGAGGATCATTCATGTTCCTGATGCAGTGGTCGACCACGTCGTGCCGGCCACTCGTCTCACCGCCGGGTACTTCGTCCGGAGGTGCTTCGCCGAAGGATTGTCGAAGGCCGCTGTCGCTCGCATCGCCGGAGTGTCGTCATCGCTCGAATCGGAATCCAGCTACGTCACCCGCGTGCTGGCCAAATCACTGCGGTCGTCGTGCTGCCAAGTCACTCACGGCCCCGATCGTCGAGGGGCGGCGGGACGCTGCGTC
>JBGTEH010000512.1:0-6993 GCA_041747915.1 Ilumatobacteraceae bacterium | reverse complement strand
GCTCGGTGCCAAGGGAGTCGGCGAGGCGCCGTGCATCTCGTCGACCCCGGCCATCGTCAACGCGATCCGCGACGCACTGCGTCAGATCGACGGCGTCGGAAAGCCGCTCCGCCGGGTTCCCGTTCGCCCCTCCGACATCTGTCTGTGAATCCTGCGTCGAGATTGGAGGAGGGTCCCCCGAGCGCGGCTAGTTTCCCACGGCATGCCTGACGAGCGCGAGATCATGACCTGGGACATCTTCGGGGCAGCCTCCCGAGACCTGGCCCAGATGGTCGTCGACAGTGGCTACGAACCCGACATGGTGCTCGCGATCGCTCGCGGCGGCCTGTTGATCGGCGGCGCGATCGGCTACGCACTGTCGGTCAAGAACGTCTACACGATGAACGTCGAGTTCTACACCGGCGTCGACGAACGGCTCGAAGTCCCTCGGATCCTGCCGCCGGCCCCAGACTTCGTCGACGTGTCCGATGCGCGGATCCTGGTTGTCGACGACGTTGCCGACACCGGCCACACGCTGCGCTCCGTGCAGGAGTTCTGTGCCGGCAAGGTCGCCGAGGTCCGCACCGGTGTGCTGTACGAGAAGTCGCATTCCGTCGTGAAGTGCGACTACATCTGGAAGCGCACCGACATGTGGATCAACTTTCCCTGGAGCGACAAGGACCCCGTCGCCAAGCGCGAGTGGTCGGTGAGAGACGCCTGAGCGGTACATCTGGGGTCAGACCCCAGATGCAACGGTCACACGGGTCGGGGGAAGGCGGCGCGTTGGGCTTGCTGCAGGCGTTCCTCGAGCCGCTTGGCCGGAACGACGCCGAGCAGTGTCTCACCGTTCCAGACGGTCACGAGCGGACGCAGCGGGTTGAGCCGGGGGAGCACGGCAATCAGTTCTTCGTCGAGCGAAGCGCGGGCGAGTGCGTTGAACGGCACCATCAGCTCGGTGAGCATCACGAGCGGTCGCCGCTCGGACGGAATCGCCCACAGCTGCTCCTCGGCGACGAGCCCGTCGAGTCGGCCGTCGTCGTCGACGACCGCGACCACTCCGGCATTGCCGAGGCGCTGGCGTTGCCAGATCATCGAGTCGGCGTCCATGTCGGTGCCGGCTTGGGCGATGCCGAAGCACGTCAGGTCGCGGACCTTGATGCCCTCGAGTTGCTCGCTGATGTACGACGACATGATCTCCGCACGGGCATTCATGGCGATGAACACACCGGTGATCAGGATGAACACACCGAACTGCCCGTTGAGCATGAGCACGACCCCCGATGCAGCAATTCCCCATCCGAGCACTCGGCCGGCGTTGCCCGCATCGCGCATTGCCCGGTACTTGTCGCCGGTGCGTGCCCAGCGCCACGCCCGCAGCACGCGGCCGCCGTCGAGTGGAGCGCCGGGGAGCATGTTGAACACCGCGAGCACGACGTTGACGAGGCCGATCAATGCCAACGCCCGCGACTGCAGCGCCATCCCCGCAGCGACGGCGACCACACCGATGACCAGGCTCACCGCAGGACCAGCGACGGCGATCAGGCCGTCGGCCTTGGGAGTCGGTGGTTCTCGATCGAGCATGGCGACCCCGCCGAGGGCCCACAGGTCGATCGATTGCGTCTGCACACCGTAGCGGCGCGCCACGAGCGCGTGGCCGAACTCGTGGGCCAGGATCGAGGCGAAAAATGCCACCGTCACGACGACACCGGCGCCGAAACCGAACTGCGTCGTGAAGTTGACGCCGAACAACACGGCGACGATTGACATGCTCCAATGGGCACGCACGGGGATGCCTGCGTAGGTGCCCAAACGCATCGAACCGGTGGTCATCGGGTGCCGCCTTTCCAGCACCTGTTCGAACCGCCGTTCGGTTGCTGATATTCCGGCCGAAGCATGGTCACGATTTCTGTTCGAGGACCACCGTGGCGCAGTTGCGACCGCTGGCACCCCACACACCCGCACCCGGGAAGGTGGCGGCACCCGTGAGATACAGCCCGTCGAGCGGAGTCTGGTACTTGGTGAGTTCGGGGTTCGTCGATCGAAAGGCAGCGAGGGGGCCACCGGCGAAGCTCGTCGCGTGCCCGGCTGGGAGATGGAACTCGCGCTCGTACACGTCGGGTGTCATCGCCCGCCAGTCGAGGATCGAGTCGAGGAAGCCGGGTTCGCACAGCCCCGCGAAGGCCTCGAGCCATCGCCGCGGCTCGTCGGAGTCCGGCCATCCGCCGCGCAGACCGAACGGCGTGTAGATCGCCTCGAGGCTGAACACGTGTCGACCCTCCGGCGCCATCGACGGATCGATGGCCGTCGGCACGTTCACGAGCATCCCCGGGCGCTGCATCACCTGCCCCTGTGCGATCAGCGCCGCGCCGCGATGGATCTCGTCGAGGCCTGCAGCGATCGCCGTGGTGGCACCGAGTGGGCCGTCGAGACCCCGCATCACCGGCGGCGCCGACAAGACGGCGTCGATCTTGGATTCGTAGCCTTCGTCGTGGCGGACTTGTCGCCAGCGATCGACCATGCCGAGTGCTGACGACGGTGGATTGCGCAGCCAGCGCAGAAAGGTGTCGTGCGGGTTACAGGCCGACACGACGATCGCCGTGGTGATCTGGGTTCCGTCGGTCAGCGCAACGCCCGCGACTCGCTCGCCGGTACACATGATGGTGTCGACCTCACTGTCGACGCGCAAGGTGCCACCGTTGGCCTCGAACGCAGCGAGCAGTGCGAGCGGCACCTGCCCGCTTCCGCCGACGGGTCGACCGACGGTAGCGACGTGTCGCATCGCATGCGGGAGTGCGCCGAGGCCCGTCCCCGGTGTCTCCGGTGAGATCCCCCACACCATCGGACCGGTCAGCGCGCCCGGCCCGGTGAAGGCATCGTCGTGGAAGAACGATCGCAGCACATCTGCTGCGCTGCGACGAGACCACTGCAGCAGCGTGCGCGCGCCGCTCAGACGTCGACGGAGCGCCATCCGGGTGAGGCCCGCCACGGTCGGTGGCTCGGCGGCCGCCTCGAAGACCATCTCGATTGCCGGCATCGCGGCCTTCGCATAGCGTCGATAGCCATCGACCTCGTGAGGGAACTTCCGACCGATGTCGTCGAGCGTGGCCTCGAGGTCGTGGTGGTGCGACCAACCGTTCCCGGCGATGGCGCTGTCCCAGGAGAAGTTGTGCTGGGCCGGTTCGATGTCGATGTACCGCAGCCCGTATGACGCGAGATCGAGTTCTTCGATCACCGGGGTCGTGCGGAAGGTCAGGTGATCGCAGTTGCAGATGTTCACCGTGGCGCCCGCGAACTGTTCGCTGGCGGCGGTGCCGCCGACCGCCGAGCGGGCCTCGAGAAGCAACGTTCGCATGCCGGCGCGGGCCAGATATGCGGCGGTGACGAGCCCGTTGTGACCGGCACCGATGACGATGGCATCGAAGTCGTCCGAATCGGTGACTGGCCCGGTGACTGGAACGGCGGCTGGTGAGGCGGGCACGCCCAGAGTCTCTCGCGCAGCGACGGGGGAGGCGTAACGTGGCGCCGTGTCCTTCGCCTCACGCCAGCTGGCTGATCTCCGGGCGCCGCAGATCGACGAACTGATCACGGCGGCGAGCATCCTCGTGCAGCCGCTCGGCGCGGTCGAACAACACGGACCGCACCTGCCGTTCAACACCGACCTGCTGATCGCCGATCGGGTGGCGAGCGCAGCCGTCGAGCAGGTCGGTGCCGACCTCGACGTGTGGTTGCTGCCTGCGCTCGCATACACCAAGTCCAACGAGCATGCGTGGTCGGCGGGCACGATGTGGCTGTCGGCAACGACGCTGTTGGCCGTGCTCGACGACATCGGCCGATGCGTTGCGACCACGCGGGCCCGCAAACTCGTGTTCTTCAACGGCCACGGCGGCAATTCGGCGTTGGTCGGCGTCGCCAATCGCGAGATCCGTCTTGCTCACGGTCTGATGACGTTCCTGGCCCACCCCGGTGTTCCGCCGGACCAGGGCGGCGCCTCGCCGGCCGATGAACTGGGCATGGGGATCCACGGCGGTACGGACGAGACATCGATCATGCTGCATCTCGCCCCCGAACTCGTCGACATGTCGACTGCGACCCGCAACGTCGCAGAGTCGCTGGTGGCCAACCGCTACGTGCGGTTCGGTGGCGCGGTCGGCTTCGGCTGGCTCTCCAACGACTTCGGACCGCACGGTCACATCGGCGATCCCACGGCGGCCACCGCCGAACGCGGCGAGATGCTCTTCGATGCGGCAGTCGTCGCATTCGGCGAAGCGTTGGCCGAGGTCGCACGCTTCGAGTTGCCGGTGCGTTGACGTGGCTGACGACGCCACTGACGACGGGAAGGGGCGCGATGCCCGCATCGACGTCGAACGACTCCTCGAACGCATCGATGCGCTCGGCGAGATCGGTCGTCTCGACGGACCGAATGGCGAGTGGGGCAACGCTCGGCTGGCTCTGACCGACGCGGATCGTGACGGTCGCGATCTCGTCGTCACGTGGATGCGCGATCTCGGCCTCGACGTCGCCATCGACGCAGTCGGAAACGTGGTGGCAACCCTGGTCGGAACCGCCCCGGACCTCGCCCCCGTCATGATCGGTTCGCACATCGACACGGTCGGAACCGGGGGGCGCTTCGACGGCAACCTCGGCGTGCTCGCCGGTCTCGAGGTCGTCGAGACGTTTGTCGGTCAGGAGATCACCACCGCGAGATCGATTCAGGTCGCGTTCTTCACCGACGAGGAGGGCGCACGGTTCGCACCCGACATGCTCGGCAGCCTCGTGTATGTCGGCGGGATGGCGATCGAGGACGCCCTCGATGTCGTCGCCTCCGACGACGGTGCCCGACTCGGCGACGAACTCGAACGCATCGGTTATGCCGGACCCGTGCCCTGCCCGCACCCTGCGGCGCCGCATGCGTTCGTCGAACTGCACATCGAACAGGGCCCGATTCTCGAAGCCGAAGGGATCACGATCGGTGTGGTGGAAGGAGTGCAGGGCATCTCGTGGACCGAGATCGTGGTCGTCGGCCAGTCCGCGCACGCGGGCACGACGCCGATGCACCTGCGCCACGACCCGGTCCATTGCGCCGCTGCGGTCACCACATTCGTCCGTGACCTCACGCGCGATCTCGGCAATGGCCAGGTCGCCACCGTGGGCCGCATCGACATCTCCCCGAATCTCACCAACGTGGTTGCATCGCGAGTGGTGCTCACCGCGGACATGCGCAACACCGATGATCGAGTGCTTCGAGAGGCGGAGTCGCGCCTTGCCAGGTTCCTCGACGACATTGCCGAGACCGAAGGTGTCGAGATCTCGACGCGGTCGTTGGCCCGATTCGAGCCGGTGTCGTTCGAGAGCGCCATGGTCGAGCGCGTCGAGGACACTGCACGGCGCCTCGGGTACTCCACCAGGCGACTTGCGAGTGGTGCCGGCCACGACGCGCAGATGTTCGCCAGGGTGTGTCCCACTGCGATGATCTTCACGCCGAGCGTCGGTGGTCTGAGTCACAACATCGCGGAGTTCACCGAGCAGGCCGACATCGAGGCGGGCGCCAACGTGCTGTTGCAGATGGTCCTCGAACTCGCCGACTCGTCGACCTGATCGGCTCGCGTACGCGCGGCTATTGTGGGTGCGGGGTGGTGTGATCCGGACCGCCGAAACACGATGTTCATGCTCGACCGATGGGCACGACGGGTCTCGGCAACTAGCTTCAGCGAGGACATGATGACCGAGACCGACATCGCTTCGGTGGCCCCTGCCACGGCGGCTCCGCCTCGGCTTCGCTTCGACCGTCTGTCGATGGTGTTTCCTGATGGAACCCATGCCGTCGACGAGGTGTCGTTCAGCGTGAACGCAGGCGAGTTCGTCACCGTCGTGGGTCCGTCGGGGTGCGGGAAATCCACACTGTTGCGCATCGCGTCGGGTCTCACTCAGCACACGTCCGGGGTCTGCGACGTCGACCGCGATTCGCTCGGGTACGTGTTCCAGGATGCCACGCTTCTGCCGTGGCGAACGGTGCAACGCAACGTCGAACTCAACGCCGAGTTGCAGAAACTGCCGAAGGCCGAACGCGAAGCCAAGGCGGCCGCGGCGATCGAACTCGTCAACCTGGTCGGCCATGAGGAGAAGTACCCCAAACAGTTGTCGGGTGGCATGAAGATGCGATGTTCGCTGGCCCGAGCACTGGTGCTGAACCCACAGATCTTTCTCTTCGACGAACCGTTCGGAGCGCTCGACGAGATCACCCGTGAGCGTCTCAACGACGAACTGATCCGGCTCTTCAACTCCGAGAAGTTCGCCGCGTTGTTCATCACCCACTCGATCTCCGAAGCGGTGTTCTTGAGCACGCGCGTGCTCGTGATGTCGGCGCGTCCTGGGCGGATCATCGGTGACTACGCCATTCCGTTCGGCGCCGAACGATCTCCGGACATCCGTTTCTCCCCGGAGTTCGCGGAGATCTCCGGCAAGATCAACAACGACTTGAAGGATGCGCACTCGTGACGGGAACCATCACGACCTCGTCGGCCGAGGCGGTCACCGGGCCACTCGACGAGCGGCCCTCGATCGACCCCGACTCTCCGCCGCCGGAACCGCCGAAGGCGCCGGGCTGGAAGCGGGCGCTGCACTTCTTCCCGCCGTTGTTCACGTTCGTGCTGTTCATCGGTGTCTGGTACCTCTACAGCTCATTGCGGTTCGAGATCGCCGCCCAGCGGCGAAATGCTCTGCCGTTCCCGCACGAGGTGTTCACCGACGGCTTCTTGCCGCTGTGGGATCCTGCGTCGGGCGTTCGGCCGATCCTCGGATACATGTGGCCGACCGTCAAGGTCACCCTGATCGGACTCGGGATCTCGATCGTCATCGGCGTCACGATCGCCGTGATCATGAACCTGTCGAGGAACATGGAACGAGCGATCTTCCCGTACGCGGTGGTGCTCCAGACGATTCCCATCCTCGCCATCACGCCGTTGTTGACTCAGCTCTTCGGCGACGAGATCGGTGTGCGCATCGTGGTGGTGGTGT
>JBGTEH010000511.1:0-2480 GCA_041747915.1 Ilumatobacteraceae bacterium | reverse complement strand
TCCGCTTCGTCACGATCGCCGCGGCGCAGGTGCAGGTCGGCCAACGCAGCGAGGAGCACCGCGCGCGTCGGAGTCGGTTCGCCGAGCGAGTGCTCCAGGGCGGTCAGCTCCGAGATGCCGGCCTCGAAGCCCTGTGTCGCGTCGTGATACGCGCCCAGGCTGCACGCCACCGCCTGCGCCGTTTCGGGGTCGGCAAGCAACTCGACGAGGCCTCGGAGGTTCGCTCCCTCGACCGCCATGTCCCCCAACCAGCGGCGGTCGGCGGGCCGCCACGGACCGACGCGGTCGAGCAGGTCGCGCGTAACCCGAGCGACGACCGTCTCGGACTCGCCCGAATCGACGAGCAACTCGAGGGCGAACTCGCGCACCGACTCGAAGAGCCGGTAGCGAGTGCCGGAGCTGGTCTGATCGAGCACCGCGAGCGACTTGTCGACGAATGCCCACACCAGCTCGACGGCGTCGTCGCCCGCGAGTTGACCGGGTCGGTGCTCGTCAGCCGCAGGATTGTCACCGATTGCAACGCCGGCCGAACGTAGATCGAACGATCCGGCAAACGCACCGAGACGCCGCAGCGCGGTTCGCGCGTCGTCGTCGAGGAGGTCGTAACTCCACTCGAGCAGCCCGCGCAATGTGCGTTGGCGTTGCGGGCGATGTCGCTCGTTGGTGCGCAACAGGCTGAAACGATCGGTGAGCCCGTCGAGGATCTCCGGCACCGTCAGCACCGTGACTCGGGCGGCCGCGATCTCGATCGCCAGGGGAAGCCCGTCGAGACGGGCGCAGATCCGCGCGATGTCGCCGAGCTCGGCGTCGGCGTCGAAATCGGGGCGCACCGCAGCAGCCCGGTCGACGAACAACTCCACGGCAGGCGAACGTCGCAGCACCTCGGCGTCGGAGTCGGGCGTGGCCACGCCGAGCGGATCGAGACGCCACACGAACTCGGCCGGCACGTTCATCGGTTCGCGACTCGTGGTGAGGATCGCAGGGCCCGCCGCCGCCAGCCGCGGTACGAGTTGCGCACATGCGTCGAGGCACGACTCCATGTTGTCGATGATCAACAACTCTCGCCGATCGTGCAACCATGCGACCAGTTCGTCGGCGACGTCGGCGTCGGGCGCCGGGCTGAGGCCGATTGCGTCGGCGATCGTCGATGCGACCAACGCTGGGTTCGTCACGTCGGCCAACTCCACCAGCCACACACCGTCGACCCAGTCGGCAGCGTGTTCGAGCCCGATCTCGGTGGCGAGTCGGGTCTTGCCGGTGCCGCCCGGGCCGACGACGCTCACGATCAGGCCGGGTGCCACCATTTCGGAAATCTTCTCCAGGGCCGACTGACGTCCGACGAACGAGTTCGGGCTGCGAACGAGGTTGTGGTTGTCGGCGGGGATCGCTCGCAGTGGGCGTTCGATCACCGGAGCGCCGATCGCGTCGAGTCGGATGATCTCGACCGGTTCGCTGAAATCGCGGAGGCGGAACCGGCCGACGGTCACGTCGCGCACGGGCGACGGCGATCGACGACCGTCGAGAGTCGCGCGGGTCGCCACGATCTGGCCGCCGTGCGCGACCGACACCACCCGAGCGGCTTGGTGCACGGCCATCGCGATGTAGTTGTCGTTGCGCGGCACGGCGACACCCGAGTGCACGCACGCACGAACGCGGATCACGCCGTCGTGCGGCCACGACTCGCGTGAGATGTCGCACTGCATCTGCGCAGTCGCGGCAATCGCCCGATCGACGTCGTCGAACGCGATGAAGAACGAGTCGCCCTCGGTGCTCACCTCGCAGCCGCCGTGTTGGGCAATCGCCGCCCGCACGATCTCCCGGTGGCGATCGAACAGGTCGGGGGCGGCGTCGGGAAGCCGTTTCAGGATTCGGGTCGACCCCTCGATGTCGGTGAACACGAACGTGACCGTTCCCGTCGGCAGTGAGCGCACTGCGGGGAGCGCGCCGACATCGACTCCGACGTCACTCACGCGGATCGCTCCCGGTTCGGCACGACAACAGTTTCGCGCATCGGGACACGATCGATGTCAGGAGATCGACAGTGCACCAATCGCGATGCCACCGAGTAGGTTGGAGACTCACATATTGATCACGGGGCTGACTGGTTTCGACGTCAGTAACGCTGTTCGAGTTTGCGACCCGAGTTCCTCAGACTCGCTAAACGGGGGAACCACAAGAATTGCCGATGAGCAGTTCGCTCTCGCCGCCTGATTCACATCAAGTGAGCGAAGAGTCATCGTGAGCAGAAATGTCGCACGGGGCCAATCCATCACAGCCCGGCAACAGAAGTGAGGGATGACAGCAGGAAAGACTGCTGACGGCGAGAAAGACCGCTGACTTGTCGGAAAGACGGCGCGTGGTCCGCCTCGAGCGGACAGCCGACCCGTCGGTGTCACAGCGTCAGTGGCAACATCGGGAATGGTCGTAGCAAGTTCGTTCACCGGCTGATGGACGGGGGTTCGATTCCCCCCAGCTCCACC
>JBGTEH010000510.1:0-2668 GCA_041747915.1 Ilumatobacteraceae bacterium | reverse complement strand
GCCGACTATTCGTTGCCCGAGGTCCGTACGGGTCACTGGGGCGGCTTCGTGTTCGTCAACTTCGACGACTGTGCACCCGAGTTGATGGCACCGCCGCTCGAGGAGTACCTCGGCGTGCTGCCCGACCACTTCGCGAACTGGAACCTCGCCGATCGGTACGTCGAGGTCCACATCCGCAAGCGGCTGCCGGCGAACTGGAAGGCGTCGGCCGAGGCGTTCCTCGAGGCATACCACATCCTCGAGACGCACTCGCAGTCGATCTACACCGCCGGCGATGCCAACGCTCAGTACGACGTGTTCGGCGACAACGTCAGCCGATTCATCCACACGATCGGCACGACCAGCCCGCACGTCCCCGACGCCAAGCGGCCCGACGAAGAGGGCATTCTGAACATGCTCATGGCGCGCAAGAACCCCGGCCAGGACGTGCCCCCGATCCCCGAGGGCGAGCGAGCCCGCGACGTGTACGCCCGTCACATGCAAGACGTGCTCGGCGAGCAGTACGACAACGACTTCAGTCATCTGTCGGTCACCGAGACGATCGACTCGATCGAGTACTTCTTGTTCCCGAACGCCTTCTTCTTCCCCGGCCTGCAGATTCCGTTGTGCTACCGGTTCCGTCCCGACGGTCCGGACCCCGACCGCTGCGTGTACGAAGTCCTCTACCTGCGACCCAAGCCCCGTTCGGGCAAGGTGCCGCCGCCGGCGGAGCCATTCGACCTCGATGTGAACGACAGCTATACGACCGTGCCGGGGCTGCCCACCTCGCTCGGCCAGGTCCTCGATCAGGACACCACGAATCTCGCCGCGCAGACCCGCGGCTTCAAGGCCAGCAAGAAGCGCGGCCAGACCCTCGGTAACTACCAGGAGGTGCGCGCTCGCCACTTCCAGTCGATGGTCCGCCGCTATGTCGACCAAGACCGCACCACCACCGATGGCATCAGCACGGACCGCATCAACGAAGGGCAGGCCAGCACATGAGCAGGGACTCGATCGAGGACCTCGTCCACACCTACGCCGACGCCGTGGTGCGGCGCGACCCCGATCAGTGGTCGTCGACGTGGGCACCCGACGCCACGTGGGAGTTGGGCAAGGGTCGCCGAGTCGAGGGACGCGAGGCAATTCTGGCGTTGTGGAATTCGGCGATGGACGGATTCAAGGCCGTCGTCCAGAACGTGGCGAACGGCACCGCCGACCTCGACGGCGACGCCGGTACCGGGCGTTGGTACATCCACGAGCATTGGTGGCGTACCGACGATTCGCGCGGGATCCTGCTCGCGTACTACGACGACACGTACAGGCGAGTCGACGGATCGTGGCTGTTCTCCAGCCGTGAACTCGTCGTGCAGTACAGCGGCGCACCCGATCTGTCGGGCACCTTCCTGAACGCCTGGGGCTGAACCGCCGTGGCTGTGCTGACCACTGGCTTCGCCGCGTCCAAGGGCGACGAACTCGCGCTCGTCGACGACGTCGCAACGCTCACCTGGGCCGAACTCGACGAGCGCGTCAATCGGCTGATCCACAGCTTTCGTGAGGCCGGAATCGTCGCCGGCGACACGATCTCGGTGATCGCCGGCAACTGCAACGAATGGTTCGAGATCGCCTTCGCGTGCGCGAACGCGGGCATCGTGTACGTGCCGGTCAACTGGCACTTCGTGGCCGCCGAGATCGCCTACGTACTGGAGGACTCGGGCTCGAAGGCCGTCGTCGTCGGGCACCATTTCCTCGACCAGGCGACCAAGGCGTTGGCCGACGAACGTGCGAGCGGCGTCGAGTTGGCGATCGTGATCGGAGCGCCCACGACTGGCCGGTTCCGGAACTACGACGAGTTCGTCGCCGCAGGCTCACCCGATGAACCCGCCGGTCAGAGCTTCGGCGGGCCGATGTTCTACACGAGCGGCACGACCGGCAACCCCAAGGGCGTGAGGGGTTCGCTGACCAACATGCCCGGTGACGCGGATCCGGCCATCTGGCAACTCGTCGGCGCCGGATTCTCGGCGATGGTCCCCGAGGGTGGCCGCACGGTGCTGTGCGGGCCGTTCTACCACTCGGCCCAGTGGGCGTTCTCGTTCCTGCCGATGATCGTCGGCACCGCCACCGTCATGCAGCACAAGTACGACAGCGCCGGGGTGCTCGAACTCATCGACGAGTACCGGGCCACCAACATCCACCTCGTGCCGACCCAGATGAAGCGGATGGTCGACCTGCCCGCCGACGTCAAGGCGGCGTTCGACGGATCGTCGCTGCACCTGGTGTTGCACGGTGCCGCGCCCTGCCCACCGCTGGTGAAGAAGGCGATGATCGACTGGTGGGGCCCGGTGATCACCGAGTACTACGGCTCGACCGAAGGGTCGGTGATCACGATGATCGACTCCGAGACGTGGGTGGCCAAGGGCGGAAGCGTCGGCCAGCCGATGCCCGGGATGCAAGTCATCGTCGTCGGCGACGACGGTGCGCGCCTCGGGCCCAACGAGCCGGGCACGCTCTACTTCCGCAACGCGATGGGGACCGACTTCGAGTACCACAACGCTCCCGAGAAGACCGCCGACGTCCACCTCGAGCCGGGCGTGTTCACCACCGGCGACGTCGGGTACCTCGACGACGAGGGTTTCCTGTGGCTGAGCGATCGCAAGATCGACATGATCATCTCCGGCGGCGTCAACATCTA
>JBGTEH010000509.1:0-6496 GCA_041747915.1 Ilumatobacteraceae bacterium | reverse complement strand
CCTGATGATGCCCGGTGCGTCGGCGGTGACGGTCACAGTCACGACACCGGCTCCTGCGGACGCGATCACCGACACGTTGCTCAGGTCGGTGTCGGCCTCGAGAATCTGGGTCGCCGATGCCGCGGCGTCGCCCGCCGGGACCGCAGCTCGAGCGATGAGTGCGGCGGTGTCGCGAGCGACCACCCGGGCTTCGGTCTTCGCGTGGCTCCACATCGCGGCCTGGAACGCGGCGAACGCGAGGATCACGAACATGGGTGTGAGCAATGCCACCGACAACGAAGTCGTCGCGCCGCCGTCGCCGCGCAGCCGACGCAGCGATCCGATCGACGTTGCGACGGCGGGCATCTCACGGTGCCGACGGTGATTGAACCGGGGTGCTGGCGGTGTCGCGGATCTGGCTCCAGATGATCGCGGCGACGACGGCCACGCTGATCGCCGCCGCTGCGTACCACAACACCTGCTCGATCGACACTGCGCCACGATCGCGATGGTCGTGCCGAACGAACCTGCCGGCGACACCCGTGATCGCCGCGATCATCGAGGTCACGGCGAGTAGTGGATCGTGCATGGTCGGTACCTCCGGTTGGTGGATTCAGGTCAGCTCAGGTTGAGGGCGGGATAGATGATGAGGGCCATGAACAGCAACGCCATGCCCACGAGTGGCGGGGTGATCTTGTCGTTGCGGACGCGGGCAGCGGCCTCCTGCTCGGCCGCGAGAGTGGAGCGCAGCGTGGCGCACTTCGCACTCAGACTGCGCGCCACCGGAGCGCCCTCGTTCGCTGACAGCGTTGCGGTCGCCGCTACCTGCTCGAGTTCGACGATGCCGTAGTCGTCGGCGACGAGTTCGAGCGCCCGCACGAGGCTCTGACCGGTGGTCGCGACCTCGCGCATCCGGCGCCGGAGTTCGCGGAAGAGCAGTCCGTCGCCCGCTCGGGCCGCTTGGTCGAGCGCCCCCTCGTAACCGGTGTTACCGGCCAGCAACATGGTCACCATGTCGAGATAGGCACCGAGCTGATGACGCAGGTCGACGGCGACATCCGCACTGCGAGCCATCGCATCGGAATGCACGAGGAGTGGCAGAACCACGGCGACCGCCAGTGACGCTGCGGCTGGGAACCAGATCCCGATCGACACGATGCCCGTCACCTGCGCTACGCCGAGGATCAACGACGGTGCGACCAACCCGACGAGTGCGGCGACCACCAGCAGACCCACGTGAACATCGACCGGCCGACCGATCAGTCGTAGCGGTCGGGCCCACCCATCGGCCCACGTGCACTGCTGACGAGCGGCCGATCCGATGCGCTCGACGATCCCGACGTCGCTCGCGGTGACGGTTCCGGCCGGCGGTCGTCGTAGTCGTTGCACTGCGTGGGCGACGGTCGGGCGCGGTTGTTGCCATCCGGTTGCGATCAACCACGCGCCCGCACACAGTGCCGCGCTCGCCAGCACGAGCCAACCCGTTGCCCTCATGACCCGAGCCCGATGCGGTCGTCGATGGGCGCGGGTTCGGCGGTGGTCAGGAACCGGCTGGGGCGGGGGAAGTGCGCAAGCCGCTGCACGCGCACCAACAGGAGCGCATAGACGGTGAGGACACCGGCGAGGAAGAGCTGTCCTCCGACGGTGTCGTACGGCGCCAGGTATTCGGCCCGGCCGAGGACGAGAACCGCCACGATCAGCGATCCCATGATCAGCGTCAGCAGGGTCACCTCGCGCTGGATCGGTGCTCGTTCTGCCTCCACCAGACGCCGACGATCGGCCTGGCGGCGGGCCTGTTCGGCCAGCGAACTGAGAACTGCTGCGGTCCGTGCGCCGCGCTGGACGGCGATCAGCAGTCCAGCGGCGACGAGATCACCGAGCGGGTCGTCGAGGTCGTCGGCGAATCGTCGGAAGACGAGATCGGGCTCTTGGCGCCCCAGTGCGGCGGCGAGTCGACGAACCTGCGGCTTGATGGGCGCAGGACACGTCGAGACCGTTGCATTGATCGCTCCGATGGGTTGATCGCCGGCCACGAGAACGTCGCGCAGGTTCTCGATCCACGAGGCCAGCGCGTCGGTGCGTTCGACGTCGCTGATCGCTCGCCGGTCGCGACCCTGCCAGCGCGCCACAGCAAACCACGTCGCGACCGTCACGACGCACGAGGCGATCAACCACCCCGAGAACGTCAGCACCAACGCGCCGACACCGATCGAGGTGAGCAGCCGTGGGATCAGATCGGCGTCGAACGATCGGGTCGGTCGCAGTGCTCGGTCGCGTCCGAACAGCACGAACACAGCGAGAATCCCGATCAAGGTGGATACCACGAGAACGGCGAGTTCGAGACTCATCGTCGCGCTCCGATCGCGCCGAACAGCTCCTGGGAGTAGCCCGCGAGACGCAGGCGGTTGAGGTGCCGCTGCGACAAGGGTGCCACTTGGACCAGTTCGTCGGCCTCATCGATCGCCCAGACCTCGGTGCTCGATACACCGCCCGCCTCACCGATCCCGCCGACCTCGATGATCGACGTCACCCGCCGCACAGCGGCTCGGTCCGTATCGGCATTGCGTACCAGGTCGATGTGTACGACGAAGTCCACGGTCTGAGCGATCAGACTCCACACGGCGAACTCAGGCAGGTTCGTGTTCGACTTGGAGACGTAGTAGGCGAGGCGTTGCAGAACGATGTCCGCCGTGTGCGCGTGGATGGTCGCGAGCGACCCGCGTTTGCACATCGACGCCACGTCGAGCATGTCGAGCGCCTCATCCTCGACGAGTTCGCCGACCACGACCCGGTCGGGATTCAGTCGTCGCGTGAGTTCGACGAGTTGGCGAGTGGTGATCTCGCCTTCGCCTTCGGAGTTGGCGTGGCGGGTGAACAGCGCGGGCGCGTCGGGATGGCGCGGGTCGTCCTCGAGGCGCAGCTCGAGCAGGTTCTTCTCCACCGTGATGATCCGCTCGAGCGGCGATACCTCGCCGAGCAGTTCTGTCAACAATGTCGTCTTGCCGGCCCCCGGCGGGCCCGAGACGAGGATCGTGAACCCGCACCGCACGAGGGCGCGCAGTCGATCCACGAGGTGGTGCGGGAACAGACCGAGATCGGCCAAGCCGACGAGGCCCACCTGACGGACGACGAACCTTCGGATCGCGAGCCGCGGGTGGGTGGACACGCCGTGCTCGCCCGAGCCGCCCAGCACCATCACGATGCGCGCACCGTCGTGCGACTGCAGAGTGAGCATGGGCGACGAGGTGTCGAGGCGCCCCTCGCCCGTGCCGGTCATGCGCAGCGCCATCCGCTTCTGGAAGGCCGTCAGTTCGGCCGCCGATGCCCACAGCGAGCCGACATCGACCTTGCGGCCGTCGGTGTAGGTGACCCATGTGGAATCTGGCCCGTTGACGTCGATCTCCTCGACCTGGGGGTTGCTGATGAACGGCTCGAGGGGTCCGGCGCCCGTGAGTTCCGCAACGACACGGGCGCGGACTTGCTGTTCGTGGTCGATCGACAGGGGACGATCACCGCGCTGCAGGCGCTCCTCGTTGACGGTCGCGATCTCGTCGCCGATCCAGCCTCCGACGAGCAGTTGCTGGCGCCGCTCGTCGGCCGCAAGCGACGGCGCGCGCCGCTCGGCCCGATGCGCGTCGTCGTGCTCGATCGCTTCGATGAGTCGGGTGGCGACTCTCTCGGTGACGGTGCCCACCGTTGCGCGGTACTCGTCGAGGTCGCCGATCGCACGGTTCGAACTCACGACGACGCCCTGGAGAGCGGTGGTGTTGTCCGAAGCGCGAGTCGATCCGCTGCTGCGGCGGCCGATCGCATGAGCGGGAGCCGGCGGAGTCGATTGGCCGACACGCCGGCTCGGCCCGCGAGCGCTGCGGCGGCAAGAGGATCGTCGGCGAGGGTGACGACCTCGGCGACCGTTTCGGGCGCCGACGAGTCGACGTGCTGCGCGATCTCCGCCGGGTCGAATGGAGCATCGCCGATGACCGCCAGCACGATCGAGTGAGCAACCGCGGCGAGCTGCTCGAAGGATTCGACGAGCCGTTCGAGCCGTACCGCCTCGGCCGATGGTGACGCAGCGTGCTGGCGATGTATGACGAGCGTGGTCGCGGCGGAACCGATGAGCGTTGCGGGAAACTCGGCAGGGCGACGACGTCCGAGATCCGCGAGCACGACAGGATCGCACGTCGCGAGAGCGGGGATCAACGTCACGTGCGCCTCGTCGATCGCTCGGTCGGCGGCCAGTGAGCGCATCGGGGCGGCCACGAAGCGGATCCCCGACGTGGAGCGATGCGTCATCGCCGCCATCGTCGACAAAGCGTCGGCGTCCGACGTCCCTCGGCCGAGTTTGGCCACGATGGTCGCGAGTGACGGTGAACTCGGTGTGTCGAGCCAGCCCGCCAGCGAACCTCCCGCCGGATCGGCCTCCAACACGACGACGTCGTCGTTCGTCGTCCAGCCGGCGGCGAGCGCCACGCACGTGGTCGTCGTGCAGTCCCCGACCACGGCGATCAGGGTCACGGCCCGCCACCCACGCCGGCCGCCGGGTCGTCGCTCGGTTCGACGAGGACGACTCGAACATCGTCGGCAGCGGCGACCGTGGCGGCGTCGGCGGCATCGACCTCGACCGACAATGATTCGATGCCCAGCGCCGAGCCGGTCGGAACCGGCAGTCCGACGACGCGAGCCGGAATCGAGGTCGGTCCGTCGGGGATCACCAGCATGATCGCCGCTCGCTCGCGCACGCCGATCGGCAGCGTGCCCTCGCCGACCCGGATCGCAACGACCGCCGTGCCAGCACTGACCAGCGGGGTCGACTGGAGTGCTTCGGCCGTCACGAGTGACCCCGAGACGAGGCGCACCTTGGCGTAGGAACCGACCAGCGAATCGAGTTGGTCCGCCGGCACGACGTTGACCGACGAGTCGACATCGACATCGACCTGGCGAAGCATGTCGGTGGTGAGTTGCTCGCCCGCTGGCACATCGCGCACCACCTGGACGACCGGCTCGGACGCGTCGAGGCTGGCGTAGACGAACAGATTTCCACCGATTGCGATCGCGGCGAGCAGCACGCCGAGGGCGATGCGATTCCGACGACGCGACGTCGGTTGGAATCCGCGCGCCGACCCCGTGCTCCTGGCCGCTCGCGAATCGTTCACGACGAGATACCGAGCAGGGGAGCGGCGGCCAGAGCGACGGCCGAGCCGAGCACGAGGAACGGGCCGAACGGGATCGTGCGCGAACGCCCGATCAGGCCGAACGCGCCCCCGAGGCCGGCGGCGACGACGAGCGCCACCACCGCCAGCTGCCAATCGACCGAGCCGAGGGCCGCACCGAGCACGAGGCCGGCCTTGACATCACCGAACCCCATCGATTCGGGCGACACGAGGTGCAGTGCGAGCAACGGCGCAACCATCGCAACTGCGCCGATGATGAATGCGCCGATCTCCACCGGCTGGCCGGCGACCCAGGCGATCCAGGTTGTCGCCGCCAGGACGCCGGCGGCACACGCGACCCAGCGATCGGGAAGTCGTCGCTCGCGGATGTCGATGGCGGCGGCCGGGACCATCGCAACGATCGTCGGCCATGCGACCCACCACGCCACCCACGACGCAAACCATGGCGACGCGTCGCCGATGAGGACTGCCGCGACGAACGCAATCGCGACCGCGATCGCAAGTGCGGCGGTGGCCGGGCGCGCATCGACGTGGCCGCCGAATCGACGGATGCCTGTCGATCCGGCACCTGCCCGACCGAGAACTCGAACCGAAACCCCCAACCCCGTCTCCCTTCCCCTGCCGCGTCGGGTGTGAGCGAAGCCAGAGAGTAGTTCGCGTCCGAGCCTCGAAAATCCGCCGGTCTGCACACCCGGAGTGGGCACCGAAAATCGCCGGAGGGAACGCGCCAGCGGCCTCAGTCGCCCGAGAGTGACCGCACGGTCCACTCGAGCAACCAGCTCAGGAAGTCGTACAACTGCTGCTCGGGGGCGTCACCGGCGTCGGCTTCGTCGGCTGACTCGTCGTCGGTGATGCCGAGCATCGTGCCCAACACGAGCCGGATCGCGTTGATCGACTGCATGAAGGCAATCGTCTCGGGCTCCGAGAGCGGCTCGGTGCGCTGGGCGTCGAGCGTCTCGCGCACCGACTCGATCGAGGAGAGCCGGCTGGTGACCAACTCATCGCGCATCAAGCGTTGGTACTCCGCCTCCTTCTCGTCGTCGTCCGGATATGCCACGGGAAACAGGCGCGACAGCAACGCGTTTTCGTCGCTGTCCGTGAGCAATGCCTCGAGTTCGCCCATCAAGCGCAGCAGCAGGTCGCGCTCTTCGACGTCGAGTGTGATGCGCCATCCATCGGCGACCGCCTCGACGGGCGGGATGAACTTACGACGTCGGACCATCGTGTTCCATCGTGGCCCACAGGCTGTGCTCGTGGAGCCGGAAAACGTGCATCTCGGCTTCCTCGCGCCCGCACGATGCGACCACCGCTCGACCCTTCTCATGCACGTCGAGCATCAGTTCGGT
>JBGTEH010000508.1:0-6195 GCA_041747915.1 Ilumatobacteraceae bacterium | reverse complement strand
CGCCTGTCGGACTGGTGGCGGTCTCGACCAGTTCGAGCGGGCGACGTTCGCCGTCGGTGGGGAACACCGACTTGCCGCCCCCGAGCAGCACCGGCTCGATGAGCAACCGGTATTCGTCGACGAGACCAGCGGTGACGAGGGCTCGAGCGAGTTGTGTCGAACCCATCACCGACAGGTCACCACCTTCCAGCGCCTTCAGTTCGACCACCGCTGCCACTGGGTCGGCGCCGGAAATGAGCGTCGAGTTGACCCACGTGAGGTCGTTGGGGGTGAGCGTGTTCGACACCACGTACTTGGGCACGGTGTTCATGTACGTGGCGAACGGATCGGAGCCGTCATCGCGCTCCGGCCACGCCGCGGCCATCGTCTGCCACGTGCGACGACCGAACAGAAGCGCCTCGGTGGTCGTGACCGCCGCGTCGATGAAGCCGCCCATGGTCTCGGGGTCGAAGTACGGCATCGACCAACCGCCGTGTTCGAAACCGCCGTCGGTGTCCTCCTCGGCGCCGCCGGGTGCCTGCACGACGCCGTCGAGGCTGATGAAGTTGCTGAGGACGACGCGCATCAGCTCGCCGCCTCCATGCCGACCATCCAGGACACGCCGAAGCGATCGGTGCACATGCCGAACAAGGGTGACCAGAACGTCTCGCCCATCGGCATCTGAATCGTGCCGCCGTCGGCCAGCGCATCAAAGATCTTTCGGGCGTCGTCTGCGTCGGCCAGATTGACGTTGACGGCAGCACCCTTCATTCCCGAACCGTCGCCGGTCGGATCGTCGGACGCCATCAGGTACTCGCCGTCGTCGAACGTGAGGGCCGCGTGCATAACGAGATCGGCGGGAACGTCAGCGGGACCCTCCTCGCCGCTGGGCAAGTCGGCGTAACTCATGATGTCGAGTTGGCCACCCAGGATTTCCTGGTACCGGATCATCGCCTCGCGAGCGGTGTTCGTGAAGAACAGATACGTGTGTAGGGACATGGTTCCTCCTGGTGGAATCTCGAGAATGGCTCGTGTGGGTGCAGACGGATCGACCGCCGAGAAATCATCGCGTCACGCACAAGATTCACTGTGGCGCAAGGTCGTCGGCGATGTCGCGCGAACTCCGTCGGCGAACCGGAGGCCGCGCAGCTCGTCCGACATTCCCGGTTGACTCATTGGTAAGCAATCACTAACGTATCAACCGTGCACCCGCTCGACGCCGTCTCGGAACCTCGCCGGCGCGAGATTCTCGCCCGCCTCGCCGAACTCGGAGAGGCGCCGGTCGGCACGATCGCCGAGACGATCGAGGTCAGTCGGTCGGCGGTGTCGCAACACCTCAAGGTGCTCAAGGACGCCGGAGTCGTCAGCGAGCGCCGTTCCGGCCGCGAACGTCTCTATCGGATCAATCCAGACGGTCTGAGTCGCGTCCGGGCGGCGATCGAGATTTTCCTGATCAATGAACTCGACGACCTCGAGTCCGCCGCACGATCCCTCACGACACGATCCCTTACGACACGACCTCTCACGACGAAGGAACCACACCCATGAGCGACCAACCCATCACCTTCGAGCGCCTCATCGACGCCACACCCGAGGAGGCATTCGCACTTTTCACCCAACCCGAACGCCTTCGTCGGTGGCAAGTAGTGAGCGCCGCGGTCGACCTGAGCGTGGGCGGCGACTATCGCTGGACGGTCACCCCTGGCCACATCGCCGTCGGCACGTTCACCGAGATCGATCCCGGACGCCGCGTGGTCTACACGTGGGGTTGGGAGGGCTCGGACTCGCCCGCGCCGGGCTCGTCGACCATCGTCGTCGAACTGGAACCGGTGGGAGACAAGACGCTCGTCAGGCTCACCCACGACGGCCTGTCGGCCGAGCAGGCCCTCGGCCACACCGAAGGGTGGACGCACTTCCTCGAACGCCTGGAGGAGGCTGCGATCAGCGGTGACGCGGGACCCGATCCGTGGGCAGGAGGAGGCGACGATCTCGACCAACTGTCGGCGGCCGAAGCGAGTTGGGCGCTCTGCCACCAAGTGATGGTGGACCTGACACCTGAGCACCTCGACATGCCCACGCCGTGCAGTGAGTTCACCGTTGACGAACTCGTCGAGCACTTGATGGGCAGCCTCCGGGCACTGGGTGGCATGGCCGGTGCTGAGATCCCCGACGACGTGCAGGCCGATTCGACCGAGGACTACGTTGCTCGCGCGGCAGAGGCGACACTCGCAGCGTGGCGTGCCCGCGGCCTCGAGGGAGAGGTTGCCTTCGGTGAGGGCAATGCGCCCGCAGCACTTCCCGCCGGCATCGTCGCCATCGAGTTCTTCGTCCATGCGTGGGACATCGCTCGCGCCACTGGCCGACCCTTCGAGACCACCGACGAACTGACCGAGTACGTGGCCGGCCTGGCCGATCAGATCATCCAGCCCGACAATCGCGGCGCAGGCCGCGGATTCGACGCCATAGCGGTCCCCTCCCACGACGATCCCGTCAGCCGGTTGATGGCGTTCACGGGTCGCGCGACCTGAACGAGTTCGAACCAACAGACAGGAGACCACGATGACCAAGTACCTCTTCACCTACCACGGTGGCGGCATGCCCGAATCCGAGGAGGAGCAGGCCACGCACATGGCTGCATGGGGTGAATGGATGGGCGCCAATGGCCAGGCGTTCCTCGACATCGGCGCCCCCGTCGGTGCAAGCAAGACCGTCGGGGCCGATTCGGTCGGCGACGGTGGCGGAGTCGGCGGCTACAGCATCGTCGAGGCCGCAGACTTCGACACGGCGGTGAAGATCGCCAAGGGGTGCCCGGTGGTCACACTCAGTGGAGGCACCGTCGAGATCGGCGAGACCATCGACGTCCAGATGTGACCACTCGATCGGTCGACGTCATGACCGATCTGTTCATCGACGCACCCTTGGAGACCGTCGCAGGGTTCGCCGCCGATCCGGCCAACGCGCCTCAGTGGTACGCGAACATCACGTCGGTGGAGTGGATGTCCCCGCCGCCCGCCGAGGTCGGCTCGCATGTCGAGTTCGTCGCCCGGTTCATGGGCCGGACCCTGCGGTACACGTACGTCGTGATCGAGTTCGTACCGAACGAACGACTCGTGATGCGCACGGCGCAGGGGCCCTTCCCCATGGAGACCTCCTACACGTGGCAACCACACGGCGAGGGAACCTCGATGACGTTGCGCAACAGAGGCTCGCCGTCGGGATTCGCGCGGCTGTTCGCTCCGTTCGTGAGTGCCGCGATGCGGCGCGAAAATCGCAAGGACCTGCGCCGCCTGGCGACGATCGTCGAGCCCCGACCGACGGCGCAGCGACTCGTGCTCAGGCGGTGGTCGCGGCGAGGGCCTGGGTGAGATCGGCCCAGAGGTCGTCGACATCCTCACAGCCCACGCTCATGCGAATGAGAGTCGGCGGGATCCGTTCCTGACCAGCGAGTACGGCGCGGCGCTCCATCGTCGACTCGACGCCGCCAAGGCTCGTCGCGTGGTTGATCAGCGCTGCCCGAGCGCACACCTCGGTCGCCCGCTCGCCGGTTCCGGTCGTTTCGAACGACAGCATCGCCCCGAAGCCGGACATGAAGGAGGCGGCCACCGCGTGCGTCCCATGGCTCGACAGGCCGGGGTACAACACCCGTGCGATCTCTCGGTGGCCGTCCAGTCGCTTCGCCAGGTCCAACGCGTTCTGCTGCGCCCGATCGAGTCGGAGACTCATCGTGCGCGCGCCGCGAATCGTGAGGAATGCCTCCATCGCACCGATCGTTGCGCCGTGCAGCAGACGACGACGGTGGAACTCGTCGTAGAGCTCGTCGTTGCGGGTCACGATCACGCCGGCGAGCAAGTCGGAGTGCCCGCCGATGAATTTGGTCGCCGAATGCATCACCACATCGGCGCCGTAGTCGAGCGGCTGCTGATTGAGCGGTGTGGCGAAGGTGCTGTCGACGGCCACGATCGTGCCCGCGCGGCGAGGAGCGCCGCAGATCGCGGGCAGGTCGGCCACGGTCATCATCGGGTTCTCGGGCGACTCGAGCCACACCAGATCGCACTGTCGCGCAGCGTCGAGCCAAACCGCCGTGTCGGCCTGGTCGAGACGACGAACCGTCCAACGACCCTGCGACTCGCCCTCCGCCACGAGGCCTGCGACACCGTGGTACGGATCTGCGGGCACCGCGATCACGGCGCCGACGGGCAACCGATTGAACACGACCGCAGCCGCGGCCATCCCCGACGCGAAGACCAGCGCCCGCCCTCCCTCGATGCCACCGAGCAACGTCTCGAGCGCGTCGGTCGTGGGCGTGCCGTCGGTGCGGCTGTACAGCCGGTCGTCGGGGAGATAGAAGTTCGACGCGAACACGGGCGCGACGTTGAGGGATTGCCCGGGTGTGCGATCGCGACCGCCCGCGATGAGCCATGTCTGCGCTGTCCAGTCGGTCATCGCGTCACGCTACTGGTGAGCCCGGGTGGGCGAAGGGTGACCCGAGACGCATAGGTTCGGGGAGCCCACACCCGAGGAGACGCCCATGACCACCACGCACGATCGCCCGACGGACGTCCTGCTCGTCGACGAGCCGATCGCCAAAGTGCGCCGACTCACGCTCAATCGGCCCGACAAGCGCAACGCGTTGAACGACGACCTTCGAGGGGCGCTGTTCGATGCCCTGCGCGCTGCCGACCGCGACCGCGAGATCTCGGTGATCGTGATCCGGGGTGCAGGGCCGTCGTTCTGTGCCGGCTACGACCTCGGTTCCGTGAACCACGATGTCGAGCGATCGATCGCTCCCGCCGACGGATGGTGGAGCCGCCATGTGGTCAACAACTGGTTCGAGATGTGGGACATGCCGACGCCGATCATCGGCCAGATACACGGGTACTGCCTGGCCGGGGGCACCGAACTGGCGGCGGCCTGCGACCTCGTCTACGTGGCCGACGACGCGAAGATCGGCTATCCACCGGTTCGCCTGATGTCGCCGCCCGACATGCAGTGGCAGACGTGGTTGATGGGGATGCGACGGGGGATGGAGGCTTTGCTGACCGGCGACGCCATGAGCGGCCTCGAAGCGGTCGACGCGGGAGCTGCGAACCGCGCGTTCCCCATCGACGAACTCGACGAGGCCGTGCTGGCCATCGCCGAGCGGGTCGCCAAGGTGCCACCGGAACTGCTCGCGCTGAACAAGCGCGCCGCCCATCGGGCGATGGATGCCATGGGCATACGGGCATCCATTCGCGCGACCGCCGACATTCAGGCGCTCGGATTCCACCAGCCGCCGTCGAAGCAGTACATGCGATCGTTCGCCGAGAAGGGCGTCACGCAGGCCCTGAGCGATCGCGATCGGCAGTTCTCGGACTATCGCGAACGCGACGAATCGACATCGAGCTGAAACATCGTCAAGTTCTTGTCAAGGTCGGCGCAGATCCGACCGATGGACAGGGGTGAATCGAACCACACGGATCTTCCTCGCCGCCGGTGTCGCCCTCGTTCTTGCCGTTCCGGTGAGTGCTGCGGTCGCCGAAGCGGCGCCCACCACGACCGCCACCACGATCACCGTCAGCGGAGGCGAGGGCCTGGCCGGCATCGCCTACCGGTATGGCGTCAGGTTGTCGGCGCTGCTCCAGGCGAACTCGCTGACGATCACGTCGGTGATCCATCCCGGCGACACCCTCGTGATCCCAGCGGGAGCCAACCCCCCGAGTGCAGCGGCCACCCCGACTGTTGCGACTTCCGGTGCGGCGAGCTCCTCGAGGAGCGGCGCAGCCGGTTCGACCTACACCGTGGTGGCCGGTGACGCGCTCGCCGGCATCGCCTGGCGCAACGGCGTCCGCCTCGGTGCACTGCTGAAAGCGAACGGGCTCGTGGCGACGAGCCTGATCACGGCGGGCCGGACGCTCACGATTCCTCCCGCCACGATGGCGATCCCGGCTCCACGTGGCGTCACTGCGCCGTCGGCCTCCGGTACGTCGGCGCCGGCCGCCGCCCCGGCTCCCGTGGCTGCGCGATCGGCGACCACTGGATCGCTCGACACCCTGTTGACCTATCTGGTCGCGCAGGTCGGCACCCCGTACGAGTTCTTCAGCGCCGGCCCGACGACGTTCGATTGCTCGGGCCTGGTCGTGGCCGGATTCCGCCAGATCGGGATGTCGATGCCTCATCAGAGCCGAGCGCTTGCTCGTGTCGGCACGCCGGTCGACTGGAGGGCCGAGGCGATCGCTC
>JBGTEH010000507.1:0-1867 GCA_041747915.1 Ilumatobacteraceae bacterium | reverse complement strand
TCTCACCGAAGTTCGCTGTATCGCTGACAGTTCGACATCGTAGCCACCGACCCGTACGCTGCACGATCTCATGACCGCCGCGTCCGATGATCTCGCCCCCACCGAGGATCCTCGACCCGACGGGTTGCGACGAGCCGACTCGCTCGTCGTCGTCAATACGGGCAACGGTAAGGGGAAGTCGTCATCGGCTTTCGGGATGATGGTGCGAGCGGTCGGACGCGGATGGAACGTCGCCGTGGTGCAGTTCATCAAGTCCGGCAACTGGAATACCGGCGAGGAGAAGATCGGCCGCCGGCTCGGTGTCGATTGGCACGCCTTCGGCGAGGGCTTCACCTGGGATTCCGACGACCTCAGCAACGATCGGGCGCATGCGGCGCAGGGCTGGGCGAAGGCCGTTGAAATCATGAATGCCGGCGAACACCAACTGGTGATCTTCGACGAGCTGACCTACCTGTCGAGCTTCAACTGGCTCCCGGCGAGCGACATCGTCGACGCCATCGCCAATCGGCCCCGTCACGTCAACGTGATCGTCACCGGGCGAGATGCTGCGCCCGAACTCCTCGAACTCGCCGACACCGTCACCGAGATGCGCGAAGTCAAGCACGCCTACCAGAGCGGCATCCGGGCGATGCGCGGCATCGACTACTGATCGCTGCCATGGCTCTCACAGTGCTCATCGGCGGCGCGAGGAGCGGAAAGAGTTCACTCGCCGTGGAGATCGGTCGACGCCATGGGGGTCCGGTGACCTACATCGCGACGGCGACGCCGCTCGACGAGGACATGACCGAACGAATCGATCGCCACCGCGCTGAACGACCGGCTGGCTGGACCACCATCGAGGAACCGATCGACCTCGTCGGCGCGATGACACGCGCCGACGAGTCGCTGGTGATCATCGACTGCCTCACCCTGTGGACGTCGCACCTGATGTTGCACGGACATTCCGACGACGACATCGACGTGCGTGCCATCGAGGCGGCCCACGCCGCGGCCACTCGCCGGGCGACGGTCGTCGCGGTGTCGAACGAGGTCGGCCTCGGCATCCATCCCGACACCGATCTCGGCCGCCGCTTCCGGGATGTTCTCGGTCGGGTGAACCAGAGTTGGGTGGGCGCCGCATCGCGCAGCCTGTTGCTCGTGGCTGGTCGGGCGGTCGAACTCAGCGATCCCTGGCCGTTCCTCGACGACGACCACGAGGTGTGCCCCCGATGACCCTGCTGCACGATCGGCTCGTCGATCTCCCCGCGTGTGACAGCGACGCGCGCGACGCCGTGCACGAACGCGCCGCGCACATCCTGCGCCCAAGCGGGGCACTCGCCTGGCTCGACGACATCGCGGCATGGGTGGCCGGCTGGCAGCGCACCTCGCACCCACGAGTGGCCAAGCCGGCCGGCTTGATCTTCGCTGCCGACCACGGCGTTGCGGCGGCCACCAAGATCTCCGCCTACCCCACCGGTGTCACCGAGGCCATGCTGGCGGCCTACCGGGAAGGCCGATCGACGATCAACGCCTTCGCCCGCCTGGCCGGCGCAACCGTCACCGCCATCGATGTCGGAGTCGGCGATCCGACCGGCGACATCCGCTTCGAGGCCGCACTGAGCGAGCAACGCTTCGACGACATCGTGCGCGTCGCGTTCGACGCCGTCGACGAACTCGATTGCGACCTGCTCGTGCTCGGCGAAATGGGCATCGGCAACACCACGCCATCGGCGGCGATCGCTGCATCGCTCGCAGGGGGCGAGACAGCGGCCTGGGTCGGGCGCGGCACCGGCGTCGACGACGAGGGCCTTGCCCGCAAACGCCAGGCCGTGCAGGAGTCCGTCCGTCGGATCGCCGGCATCACCGACCCGATCGAGATCCTTCGTGA
>JBGTEH010000506.1:0-3766 GCA_041747915.1 Ilumatobacteraceae bacterium | reverse complement strand
GCCGCGGGTGGCCCGGCAACCGGCCGGGCGGAGGGCTCGGTCGGCGTCGCCGTCCAGTCGTCGCGGGCCCATGGCGAGACGTCGTCATCAGCACCGGGTTCCACGATCGTCATTCGACCACAGACTTCGAGCGATGTGCGTGCGGAGTAGGAAGGTCCTGCTGGATCGCCGAGCTCGATGAACTTCTCGCCGGGCGACTCGGGACATGATGGCGTGATGGACGAACTCCTGGTCGACAATGGCGACATCACATTGAGTGTGGAGGTCACCGGCGAAGGTCCGACGCTGCTGTGCGTGCACGGCTGGCCGGAGCTTCCCCATTCGTGGCGACACCAGGTGGCGCACTTCTCCGAACGGGGTTACACGGTCGCCGCGATGAACGTGCGCGGCTACGGCGCAAGTTCTGCTCCGGCCGAGGTCGAGCGGTACACGCTGCGCGAGCTGGCCGGTGACGTCGCCGCCGTTGCGGCCGCGCTCGACGACGAGCCGGTGGTGCTGTTGGGTCACGACTGGGGCGCCCCGATCGCGTACCACGCAGCGATTCGCCATCCCGACCGGGTGCGCGCGGTGGCCGGGATGAGCGTGCCGCACACGCCGCCGTTTCCGGTCTCGCTTATCGACGTGTTGGACCAGATGTTCACCGACCGGTTCTTCTACATCCTCTCGTTCCAGGCGCCGGGCGTGATCGAGTCGCAGTTCGCCGTCGACATGCGAGACGCGCTCAAACGCGTGTACTTCAGTTCGTCGGGCGACGCTCCTCGCCGCGCGATGCTCGCCGACGCGCCGCGCGACGCCGAGTTCCTGTCGATCCTGCTCGACCCACCGGACGGACCGTTGAGCTTCATGACCGACGCCGACCTCGACGTGTACGCGTCGACGTTCGAGCGCGTCGGGATGGTCGGCGCATTCAACCGCTACCGAGCATTGACCGCCGACGTCGAGGCGAACGCCAACATCATGGGCGCAACCGTCGACCAGCCGTCGTGCTTCGTCGGCGGCGAATACGATGTCGTGCGGGCGATGATCCCCGGCTCCGACGCGTTCGCCGACGCCGGCGCCGGTTGCAGCGATTTCCGCGGCACCACGGTGGTCCCCGGCGCCGGACACTGGGTGCAGCAAGAGGCTCCCGCCGAGGTCAACGCGGCGCTCGAAACCTTCCTCGCCACGCTGTCGTAACTCGGTCAGAGTGCCCAGAGTCCGGTCGCCGGGTGGAACTGGTTCCACGCGAACCAGAACGATTCGTGTGACGCGAGCGGCTCCCCGGAGGCAACATCGATCGCCCGCAGACCACCGCCGTCGTCCTTGAGTTCGACACCGTTCTGCTCGACCGGGTCGCCGGCGGCGAGTGCCTCGCGGGCGGCGTCGGCGGGAAACGCAATCGCTGATCCATCGGCGGTGATCACTCCGACGACCAGTTCCTGGACGTCGAGGCGATCGTCGGACCCTCCGATCGGAAAGATCGGCCCGTCGTCGTCGCGCCCCTGCAGCGGGTCGAGCGGATACGACCGGCCGATGCCGCCATCCTCTGCCACGATCGTCGTGTCGGGATGCTCGGCCTTCCACTCGGCCCAGGTCGTTCGGACCACGGTCGTCTCGGCGAGCACGATTCCGGCGTCGTGCAGCGCACCCGACACCGCCGCTCCCGTGAAGGTGTCGAACACCGACTGGGTTCGCAGATCGTACATCACCTTGTTCGAGCGCGACAGCAGGCCCGAGGTGCGCAACACCGGCTCCTGCTGCGCTCCGTCGGCGACGGCCTCGTCGGTGCGATAGGCCTGAGCCGACCCGCACAGGGTGCAGTACGGGACCCCGAAGCGTCGATCGCCCAGGGTGAGATTGAACATCTCGTGGATCTCGGCGATGTTCTTCGGGATCGCCAGTGACTCGTCACCTTCGACGATGCCGAACACCACTGCGTCGTCGGGATACCAGTCGCCGCCCTCGGCGTCGGTGACGGCCGGGTCGTCGAGCGCTGGGATGCACCCGTTCGCGCACCCATCGGGATCGCCGAGTTCGCGATCGTCGATCAGGACGCCGCCCCAGCTCAGCCAGCGCCAGTCGATGTCGGCATCCGGATCGGAGAAGAACGGCTCCCACTTCGCCTCGATGAGCAGGAACAGGACCGACTTGTCGTCGCGGTACTCGGCGTACGCAGGCGTGTCCCATGCGATGAGGTGGTTGGTGGCGCTGAGCCACACGCTGCGATCGCTGTCGGGGTCGTCGGCGAGCGACGTGGCAGTGAGCTGCTCGAACGCATCGGTGAGCACGTCGTCGTCGCCTCCTCCGAAGAAGCGCATGAGATCGGACACGAACCAGGCGTGACGGGCGTCGCCCGTGTTCGCCAGATCGGCCACCGCCCCGACGTCGAGTTGCGCGTCGTCGTCGAGACGGGCTCCGATTCTGTCGAGAGCGTCTCGCGCCTCGGCCGTCGTCGCGGCGTCGGGGTCGGCGACATCGGGTGCCGGCGGATATCGAAAGCCTCGCGCGGCGACCGCCGCGTCCGGCACGGATCCGGTGCCGGCCGGGTCGAGCGAGTCGTCCCTCGCGGATGCGCATGCGGCGAGCACGAGCACACCAGCGACCACGAACGCGAGGCTGCTCGAACGGCGGGACCAACGACCAAGCATGCTCGCAGGGTACGAACGCGTTGGTGACCGACTGCGAACGACGTGCGGAACATGGTCGAAACTCGCCGGTCGGTGCGAGGGACGTGCGCCGCGTCCGGCATCCTTGATTCATGGCTGATCGACCGATTCCCACCGATGAAGAGCTCCGCGAGAAGCTCACCCCGATGCAGTACGACGTCACCCAGCGTGCCGGCACCGAGCGCGCCTTCAGCGGGACGTATTGGAACGTGAAGGACCCGGGCACGTATCACTGCATCGTGTGCGACGAGGCGCTGTTCTCGTCCGACACGAAGTACGACTCGGGTTCGGGATGGCCGAGCTTCACCGAGGCGATCGATCCGGCGACGGTGACCCTGAACCAGGACCGATCACACGGCATGGTGCGAACCGAGGCAGTGTGTGCAACCTGCGGCGCCCACCTCGGCCACGTGTTCCCCGATGGTCCGGGCCCCACCGGCGATCGGTTCTGCATGAACTCCGCCTCCCTCGACCTCAAACCCACCTGACTCGCGACCGAGGTACGCGTTTGCGGTCAGGGTCGTTTCACGATTTCTGGCTATGGTCCGATCGATGGTGGTCGACTGGGGTGATACCGAGCGGCGATTGACCCCGTCGGTGAGCGTGCTCGTCGGCGACGCCAACGGCGCGTATCCATCGGGCAACACGGTGCTTGTTCGCGGCGCAGGCGAGACCGTGCTCATCGATCCGTCGGTCACCGTCGTGGCGCGTGGCGGCGCGCCGACCACTGTCGACGCAGTGATCAACAGCCACGCCCACGAGGACCACATGGCGGGCAATGGGTTGTTCGCCGACGCCAGGCTTCACATCCACACCGACGACCTCGTCAGTGCGCAGTCGTTGGACGGGTTGATGGCGGTGTACGGGCTCACGGGCGCGGCTCGGAGCACCTTCGAGGGGGTGATCCTCGAACAGTTCCACTTCACCCCCCGCCCGGACGCCGAGGGATTCACCGACGGTCACGTGTTCGACCTCGGCGGCGGCGTCGACGTGGAGGCGGTTCACCTCCCCGGCCACACCCGCGGGCACAGTGGGTTCCGGATCGGCGGCGTCTTCTTCCTCTCCGACATCGACCTGACCGGGTTCGGGCCGTACTACGGCGACGTGTGGAGCGACCTCGA
>JBGTEH010000505.1:0-5261 GCA_041747915.1 Ilumatobacteraceae bacterium | reverse complement strand
GCGTCGAGGCGGCGCTGCAGCACGTTGATGAGACTTTGGCGCTTCTGCAGCAGGGCGTCGAGCTGCTCGGTCGGTTGAGTGTCGGCGAGCGATGCGAGTTCGTCGCGCAGCGCTGCGATCTCCCTCGGATCGACTTCCTCGACCCGCGGGATCTCGAACTGGAGCTTGGCCAGCGTGCCCGTTGCGGACATCGTGAAGGGCCACGCCACCGCTGCGACCACGACGAGCCCGATCAACACGATGACCAGGACCATGGGCGGGTCGAGCACGCTGAGCACGAGCCACGTCGTGACACCGAGCACGACGGCGGCGATCCAGGTGGGCGGATAGCGCAGGACTGAACGCCACCAGCTCTTCATCGCGCCTCGCGTTCGCTCGTTCTCACCACGGCAGCATCACGATACCCGCCGTCGACGACGCAGTGGCCCCAGGTGCCGTGGCCGGGTGGATTCGGTGTCGACCGAGCAGCTGGCTACCGTCGGCGTGGTGGTGCGTCCAGACCGATTTCCGCTGACCTACGACGAGTGCCGCGAGCGCTTCCGATGGACCGTGCGACTGGCAGGGCGCGCGTCGACCAGCCATCCGATCGCGGTGCGCGGTTCCCATGACCAACAGCTGACGATCGACGTCACGTCGTTCGGTGCCTCGCGGCCGCGGCGGGCACTTCTGGTGTTGGCCGGTGTTCACGGCGACGAGGGATTCTCGTCGTCGACGCTGATGTGCGACGCGATCGATCGATGGGTGGTCGACGGCGTCGACGGGAACCTTGCCGATGACGCGGCGATCGTGATGATCCACGGCGTCAACCCGTGGGGAATGGAGTACTGGCGCCGCCAGAACGAATCGAACGTCGACCTCAATCGCAACTGGGGCCGCGACGAGTTGATGCAGATCCCCGACAACGACGGCTACGTGGCTCTGCATCGAACGCTGGTGCCCGGCGGACCTCAGCCGCCGTCGGCGGATTCGCTGCTCGCGGTCACCCGGGCGATGATCGAGGAACACGGCTACCAGTGGGTGAAGTCCGCCGTCAGCGCTGGACAGTACACGCATCGCGACGGCTTGTATTTCGGTGGCGACCGCACCGAGGAGTCGAATCGGATCCTCGCGTCTGTGGTCGGCGAACTGCTGGCCGGTGTCGACGAGGTACTGGTCGTCGACCTGCACACCGGCCATGGCGCGTTCGGCACCTACACCCTGCTGTCTCCGGTGGCCCCGTCGCATCCCGATCATGCGTGGTTGTGCGCGACGTTCGATGCCGACTGCATCGAGTCAACCGAATCGGTCGACGCGACCACGGGCCCCAAGCACGGCCAGATCGCGACCGGGCTGGCCTCGGTTGTACCCGAGGCACGATGGCGAACGCTCACGATGGAACTGGGCACGATCTCCGACACGCGCATGATCATCAACGAACGCGCGGAGCACTGGGTGCACTTCCATGGCGACCGCGCCGACGCTGGCCATTCGCGAATCGTGTGGGACCACCGGTGCGGCTCGACCCCCGACGATCCGGCGTGGGAACGTCTGGCGCGCGCCCACGGTGTCACGGTGCTCGACACCGCCCGGGCGACGATCGCGCCTGGGACCGGCCCGGCGCACGTCTGACCGTCGTCTGACGGCGCGAGCGAGTTCAGAGATGGGCTCCGACCTCGGGTAGGGTCGCGCCACATCACGACAATGGGAGGTCCGACATGGGACTGTTCGATTCGATCAAGGCCAAGCTCGGCGGCAACAAGAGCCAGGTGAAGGGCGGCATCGACAAGGCTGCCGACACCATCGACGACAGGGCCGGCGCTCACGCCGACAAGGTGCAACAGGGTGCCGACATGGCCAAGGACGCCGTCGACAAACTCCCCGATGCCTGAGCGACGGTGCGGCGAACTTGTTACGCCGGGGGTCTGACCCCTGGCGTAACAGCGTCGAGCGCCGGGAGCGGCCCGTAGGATCGGGTCGATGACTGCAGCGATGCCCGAGCAGCGGCGACCGCCGTCGGTCGATGCGCTCGCACGGTCGATCGCCCACAGCGGGTTGCCGCACCCGATCCTCGTCGACGTCGCCCGCGATGCAATCGAGGCCGGAGCACCCGACACCGCGTGGGATCGGGCCGAGGCATTTCGACGCACGCTTCTGACGCCGGTCGTCAACGCCACCGGCGTGTTGCTGCACACCAATCTCGGTCGGGCGCCGCTCTGCCACCGCCACGACCCATCAGCGCTCACCGTCGAGTTCGACCTCGCCACGGGCCTGCGCGGTTCTCGGCAAGCGGCCGTCGGCCAACTGTTCGCCCGACTGTGCGGTGCCGAGGCGGCGATCGTGGTCAACAACAACGCAGCGGCGGTGCTGTTGGTGCTCGCAGCACTCGGGGCGGGCCGCGACATCCCCGTGAGCCGGGGCGAGAGCGTGGAGATCGGCGGCTCGTTCCGGGTACCCGAGGTGATGGAGCAGTCGGGCGCACGACTGATCGATGTCGGCACGACGAACCGCACGCGACTCGACGACTACCGCCGGGCGATCGAGCGGCCTGATGTCGACGCGGCGATGGTGCTCAAGGTGCATCCCAGCAACTACCGAGTCGAGGGGTTCGTCGAGGAGACCTCGGTACGAGAACTGGCCACCCTCGGCGTGCCCGTCGTGGCCGACATCGGCAGCGGACTGATCGACGCCACATGCCCGTGGCTCCCCGGCGCGCCGCCGGCGTGGCTTGCAGGCGAACCGGCGGCCCTCCAGACCCTGGCGGACGGCGCGGCACTCGTGACGTTCAGCGGCGACAAGCTGCTGGGCGGCGCGCAGGCAGGGATCATCGCCGGTCGCCGCGACCTCGTCGAGCACTGCATGCGACACCCCTTGGCCCGGGCCCTGCGCCCAGGGGGCCTCGTCCTCGCATCGCTGCAGGAGACCGCACTGGTGTACCTCGACAAGCGCGCGGCGACCGACGTGCCGTTCTGGGTGATGGTCGCAACACCCCTCGCGCAACTGCGCGCGCGAGCCGAGTCGATCGCGCAGGCGGTGGCAGCAGAGCATCCGACGATTGCCGCCGTCCCGACGGAGGCACTGCCCGGCGCCGGTTCGGCACCGGGCATCACGATGCCGTCGTTCGGCCTCGAACTCGGCGGAGATCGTCTCGACGAACTGCGCAGGCACGACAAGGCGGTGATCGGTCGGACGCGAGATCAGCGCACCATCCTCGACCTGCGCGCCGTGCTTCCCGCTGACGACGCGATCGTCGTCGACGCTCTGCGCACCATCGCGCCGTGACCGTCGTCGCCACGGCAGGGCACGTCGACCACGGCAAGTCGTCGCTCGTCCTCGCGCTGACGGGAACCGATCCGGATCGCTTCGAGGAGGAGAAGAGGCGCGGCCTCACCATCGATCTCGGTTTCGCCCACACCACCTTGCCATCGGGTGCCGAGCTGAGCTTCGTCGACGTTCCCGGCCACGTGAGATTCTTGCGCAACATGCTTGCCGGCGTCGGCGGTGTCACGGCGTGTGTCTTCGTCGTCGCGGCGACCGAAGGCTGGAAGCCCCAATCCGAGGAGCACCTGCGCATCCTCGAGCTGCTCGGCATCACGTCCGGCATCGTCGTGTTGACGAAGGCCGATCTCGTCGACGACGACCTCGCCGAACTCGCGGCGATGGACGTCGCCGACCACGTTGCGGGCACGTTCCTCGCCGATGCTGCGGTCGTCGCCGTCTCATCCACGACGGGGGTTGGACTCGACGAACTGCGTGCTGCGCTCGACCGTCTCATCACCTCGACGCCCGGCGCGCTCGATGACGCTCGCCCTCGCCTGTGGATCGATCGGGTCTTCGCGGCGAAGGGCAGCGGCACGATCGCCACCGGAACGCTCGTGGGTGGAGCGATGCACGTCGACGACCAAGTGGTGATCGAGCCGGGACGGCGGGTGTCACGCATCCGTGGCATCCAGACTGCGGGACGCACCGTGAGTTCGATCGGGCCGGGCAACCGGGTGGCGTTGAACCTTGCGGGCGTCGAGCACCGCGCGCTCGCTCGTGGGCATGCCGTCGTCGAACCCGAGCGTTGGCGACTCACCGGGCGCTTCGATGCGTCGCTGCTCGTTCTCGATTCGCTCGACCACGACGTGTCGCGACGCGGCGCGTACATCGCGTACATCGGCGCCGGCGAGCATCCGGTGAAACTGCGCGTCCTCGGAACCGAGTCGATCGCTCCGGGTGGCGAGGGTGCGGTACGGCTGTTCCTCGACGAGTCGCTGCCGCTGCTACCCGGCGATCGGTTCGTGCTGCGCGAGTCCGGCCGCGACGAGACCATCGGCGGTGGCGAGGTCCTCGACATCGATCCCGTCCTGCGGGCGTCGCGAGCGCGGCCCGATCGCTCCGTCGAGCGAGTCGTACGCGAGCGGGGTTGGGTCACCGTTGCCGAGATCGAACGACTGACCGGGCGCACCTCCGACCCCGTTGTGGGCGAGTGGCTGACGACGCCCGAATCGCTCGAGGCGATGCGGTCAGCGCTGTCCACCCGGGTGGCCGACGCCGGCCCAGCCGGGCTCGACATCGCTGGCTTCGACGATCGCGAGCGGGCGGTGCTGGCGACGATCGACACCGTCACCGTCGACGCAACGGCCGTACGGATGGCCGATGTGATCGATCCGTTCGCCGAGCATCCGTTTCTCGAAGCGCTTCTCGATGGCGGGTTTGCGCCGCCGCAACCCGACGGCGTGGACAAGAGCGAGTTGCGCGAACTCGTCCGCCGGGGCAACGTCGTGATTCGCGACGGTATTCACTTCCACGAGTCGACGATTTCGGACGCCGCAAGCGTGGCCGCCGACCTACTCGCGGCGAACCCCGACGGTTTCACCGTGGCACAGTTCCGCGACGCCACCGGCGCCAGCCGCAAGTTCGCGCTCCCGTTGGTCAGTGAACTCGATGCCCGCGGCATCACGAGAAGGCGAGATGACCTGCGCATCGCCGGCCCGCGGATCCCGGAGGTCGGTCGGTGAACGGGCGTCCAACCTGAAACGTGCGGGAATGTGCCCGCTGAGCGGGCACACGAGCGCATTTTTCGGTCGGGAGTTCTGGGATCTGTGTCGTCAGAACGTGAGGACGCTGACAGGATCGCCGTGACCGCTCACGACGGTGCAGTGTCGGCGGGTTCCGCCTCGGCGACCTCTTCGGACTTGTCGCGCATCTCGCGGTAGTCACGCGCCGCGCCTTCGAGCGGTTCGACGTCGAGGGTGACGCCGTCGATGGCGGCCACGCGCAGCGCCTCGCCCGCCGCGATC